>NZ_NCFJ01000329.1:0-2886 GCF_002281105.1 Polynucleobacter sp. 35-46-11 | reverse complement strand
CCCAAAAAGCTCAAACCTAAAATCCACTTGAGAAGATCCGGACTCATAAAAGTCGTGAGCCAATGCCCTAGTAAAGCTGCGCAGGCATGATTGGCAATCGTCGCAATCAAGATCCCACCAATAATGGCAAGGGCCTGTTTTGGATAACGTGCAGCCAACATCAATGAGAGTAATTGGGTTTTATCCCCCATCTCAGCAAGTGCGACTACACCGGTAGAAAGTGCTAATGCAGATAAGTCCATCCTTAGAATGATAGAGGAAAGCTCAGGAGCCTAGACTCCTGAGACATTCAATCCCTAGAACTGCATTGAAACTACTAGGCCACTAATAACTCTTCTGCCGGCACAAAGTCTATTTTCTGAGCTTTAGCTACCGGCTCAGAGGTGAGATTACCCTGATGCACACTCAAGCCATTACGCAGATGATGATCATGTGAGAGTGCCCTTACCATCCCTCGATTTGCTAAGGCCTCAATGAATGGATAGGTTGCATTCGTCAATGCAAAAGTAGAGGTTCTGGCGACTGCACCAGGCATATTGGCTACGCAGTAATGTAGAACGCCATCCACGATGAATGTCGGATCAGCATGGGTTGTGGGCTTAGACGTCTCAAAACAACCCCCTTGATCAATTGCCACATCCACTACTACTGCGCCCGCCTTCATTTTGCGCACCATCTCACGGGTCACTAACTTCGGTGCAGCGGCACCAGGCAAGAGCACGGCGCCAATGACCACATCTGCCTCACAAACCTCTAGCTCCACCAAAAGTGGATCGGCATAAAAGGTTCTCACACGATTGCCATAGAGCATATCAATCTGCCTTAAGCAATCAATATTGCGATCGAAGATACAGACATCTGCTCCCATGCCAACCGCCATCTGTAAGGCATTTCGCCCCACAACGCCGGCACCCAAGATGACCACCTTTGCTGGGGCCACACCCGGGACACCCGCCATTAATATTCCCAAGCCTCCGTTTGTTTTCTCTAGAAAGCTAGCCGCAGCTTGAATAGACATTCGGCCTGCAACTTCACTCATTGGAGCCAAGAGAGGTAAAGCGCCACTACACGAAGTGACTGTCTCATAGGCTATACAACTTGCGCCTGAAGCGAGCAAGGCTTTGGTCTGCTGTGGATCTGGCGCGAGATGCAAATAGGTAAAGAGAATTTGATCTTCACGTAACATCGCGCACTCCTGTGGCTGAGGCTCTTTCACCTTCACCACCATTTCGGCTTTAGCAAAAACTTCAGCTGCGCTATTGATTAAAGTGGCCCCCGACAAACGATAGGATTCATCGCTCAAGCCAATTTGCTCACCTGCTCCACGCTGCACTAAAACAGAGTGCCCTTGTTTGCACAAGCCCCTCACATTTCCTGGGGTTAAGCCAACACGAAATTCATTATTTTTTACTTCTTGAGGTACGCCAACAATCATTTATGTCTCCTTATTTGAATTCACGACTCAGTTTTGTTTTGCGATGCAAGCCAACGATGTAAAACATGGCGAGATACACACCTAATAAACACGGACCCAAGACCAAGGCAATCCGCGCATCCTCATGAAAGCCCATCAACACTACTACCAAGGCAATAAATGCTAATGCGAACCACGAGGAATAGGGCCACCAGGGAGTGCGGTATGCCAACTCAGCAACCTGGGCTTTTGTAAGTGAGCGACGGAATTGAACTTGCGTAATCAAAATTGCAATCCACACCATCAAACCAACAAAGGTCACTGCGGCCATGATGTATTGAAATGCTTTGTCTGGAACGAAGTAGTTCAACACCACACCAGTCATGCAAACCGCCACTGTCGCCATTACTGCGCGATGGGGAACACCGTACTTCGATAGTTTTGCAAATGGCGATGGCGCGTAGCCATTGACTGATAGCGCATATAAGAGTCGCCCACCACTAAAGATGCCGGCATTACAAGATGACAAGGCAGCGGTAATTACTACGAAGTTAATGATTCCGGCAGCTTCACGTAAACCAATCCGCTCAAACATCACCACGAATGGGCTACCTTGCTGGCCAACCTCATTCCAGGGGAAGATTGCCAAAATGACAAGGATGGCACCCATGTAAAAAATCAAGATACGCCATGCCAAGGAATCAATCGCCATCGGAATGGTTTTTCGCGGACTCTCTGCTTCACCAGCAGATAGACCAATCATCTCAATGCCAACGTATGCAAATAAGACCATCTGCAAGGACAGCAACATGCCACTAATGCCGTTGGGGAAGAAACCGCCGTGCTGCCATAAGTTACTAAAGCCAATCGGATTCCAGTCATTGGTAAAGCCAAAGAAAATGACTGAACCACCCAAAGCAATCATGGCGACAATAGCAACCACTTTAATAAGAGCAAACCAAAATTCAAACTCACCAAATACTTTTACGGCAATGAGATTAATAAGACCCATCATCAAGATGGAAGAAAGAGCCCAGATCCACTGCGGTGTTTCGGGAAACCAAATCCCCATATAGATACCAACTGCAGTGACTTCAGCAATTCCAACGACGATCCAGTAAGTCCAGTAGCCCCACCCGACCATATAGCCTGCGAGCGGCCCCACGTAGGTGTTGGCATAGGCGGCAAAAGAACCCGCGACAGGTTCATGCACCGCCATCTCACCCAAGGTCCGAAGCACGATAAAGGCAACGATACCTGCCAAGAGATATCCCAACAAGATTGAAGGTCCTGCGATTTGAATCGCGCTTGCCGAGCCCAGAAATAATCCAACGCCGATAGTGGAACCTAAAGCCATGAGGCGAATGTGCCGCACTTTGAGGTGGCGCTGTAAACCAGTTTGTTCAGTCTGCAAAAGAGACCTCCTTTCGATTTGTCGTTGGTAAATCACCAACGAGGCAAAGTCTAGGGAG
>NZ_NCFJ01000328.1:0-2887 GCF_002281105.1 Polynucleobacter sp. 35-46-11 | reverse complement strand
AACTGCAATTGAAGAGTGATGTTGATTTACGTACCCCCGCTGAAATCTCTGCGCAGCCAGATAAGATTCCTACGGGAGTTAAATATATTCAGCTCAATGTAATGGCGGATGAGAATTTAATCGTGACGCCTGCTCAAATAGATACACTTTTTAAAGATCCTAAACTTGCAAGTAAAAAAATGGGTGGGGTGGAAGGGGTTGAGGCCAGTTTTTTCGCACTTTATCGAGATTTTGTATTGCTGCCTAGTGCTCAAAAGTCATATCGAACCCTCTTTCTATCATTATTGAACACCTCTAATGTCCCCGTAGTCTTTCACTGCACAAATGGTAAGGATAGAACCGGCTGGGCTACTGCTGCTTTGCTAACTCTCCTTGGGGTGTCTAAAGAAGAAGTATTGTCTGATTACTTGCGTAGTAATGAGTATCTATTGCCTTTACACCAGAATGAGATCGATAGATTCATTTCTAATGGCGGCGACTCCGGAATTCCAGCTGCGCTTTTTGGGGTAAAGCGTAAATACTTAGAGGTCTCATTTGATGAAATGCATCGGCGGTATGGCACGATTGAAGAATATTTTGCGCAAGGCCTAAGCATTAACACCGCACAGCAAGAGCAACTTCGAAAACTTTATCTAGTGCGCGATAGGGACTTGTAGTGATAGCCTATATTATTTGCTGATTTCTGCCAAAACACGGTGAACATAAAAGACTGGCAGTCCTTATCATCTCATTACTCGCAACACATAACACTGTACATCGATACTGACCACCCGCATACCCCATTTTATAAAGGTCTTTCATTTGCTTCCGATCTCATAATCCTTTGGCCCCAAGTTCAAGTCCTGGCGGCCCACCAAAAAAATAATGACTTAGCGTGAGAACGCTAGGTCATTATTTATTATTGTGTAGTCAGTGTGTAGCAAATATCACCACTAAACCCCAATAAATATATAGCCCTGGATTGGAGCAATCAACTACTTGTTGCCCATGGTTAGCAAGTACTCAAGGACTGCTCTAGGCTAATAACGATCGGTAGAGCGGAAGATTGAAAATCCTTGTGTTGGTGGTTCGATTCCGCTCCCGGCCATCAAGAGTGTGAATAGCCCAACAAGTGGGCTATTTTGTATTCTAGTGCTTCATGGTGCTAAGGCCGAATATCTAAGCTGAAGACAATAAATTTTCTTGGGTCATGCACTCTTAGGGGCGACGAATAAATAAACCGACGATTAATCCTAGTCCAGCAGCAACTGCAACTGACTCCCAAGGGTTGCGATGGACAAAGTGATCTGCACCCTTAGCAGCGGCTTTAGCTTTATCCGTAAGTACATCTTCAAAGTCTGCAATACTTTCCTTCGCACCTGCAAGGGTTTTTAAAGCTTTTGAGCGAATTTTTTTGATTTCGTCATCTGCATGTCCCTCGGTAGCTTCAATCAATGCCTCGGCATCTGCCATGAGCGCTTTGAATTCTCCAATAAATTGTTTGGAAACTGTCGTAGAAGCTTTGGTTATAACTTTATCTAATTTATTCATAATAATTCTCCACTTAAATCTTGATTAAGTAATAAGCCCACCACAAAGTTAATTACATTAAGTAGCCATAATAAGGATTAGCTATACGATTGATTGTCTGGTAACAGACATAGTTAACAATTAATTGATAGTCAAGTTTTAGGTATTGCAGACGCACTCATACTAGACGCTAGGCCTATCATTGAGCGGCTCCCATTGAGGTTGTCGAGCTTCCGGTAGGACGCCCCTTATTAATTACTTTAAGAGGTGGGAGCTAATGCCACATTGATCAATTTAAGTGTCCCGGGAAACAGCAGAGGGTTTACCTTTAGCTTTTTAATTAGTTGTTCAAATGCATTTAAGAATGACTCGGGAAGCTGCGCTCCCTGCAAAAGATATTGATCGTTCAAAATGATTGATGGTACTGAGCTAATACCTGCATTGGCATAGATAGATTCTTCATCTCGAACTTCTTTAGAAAATTCATTCTTTTGGAGCACCGCTTGGGCTCTATCTCTATCTAGGCCAGAACGAGTTACCGCATCCAGTAGATTTTGCTGATCATCTAAATTAACTACTAAGCTGACCTGTCCTGGGATTTTCAGACCAAACGCTTTTAGAGATAATGACTCCTTCGACATAGTGGCATGTTGGGATTGAGCTCAAAAGGGTGAAAATGTATTTCAAAATTAGCCCGATCACTTAACTGGGCGATTGCTTTATTGAGGTTGCCTAGACCTACAGCACACCATGGGCAAGCCACATCAGATATATAGTCAATTTTGATCGTTGGTTTCATGAAGTTTATTCTACAGAAGCCTATCAATTTCCCAGAAAGTGTTTTGGAGTAACGAAGTGTTAGATGGTTGCTCCAAAATTCCTGTGGTTTTAAAACCAAAGAGTGAGCTGACGTTTCTTGTGATTTAGTTAAATTAGTCACACAAATACTCACACACCGATAAATAGGAAACGCACCCTCGTGAAATCCTAGCGGATTTCTTTGGATATCTGCACTCATAATTTTTTGGTCCCAGGTTAAAGTCCTGGTAGCCCACCAGAAATGAAAGGTACGTACCGGGCACATGCTTTGCGTCCGGAACCGATCACATCGTTTACACCTTTACCAATCACATCCCCAATAAACATATGGGC
The DNA here is from genome assembly GCF_002281105.1 of Polynucleobacter sp. 35-46-11. Lineage (NCBI taxonomy): Bacteria > Pseudomonadati > Pseudomonadota > Betaproteobacteria > Burkholderiales > Burkholderiaceae > Polynucleobacter > Polynucleobacter sp. 35-46-11. Next base: position 226 of record NZ_NCFJ01000328.1, on the reverse strand, counting down.
CCGTCATTGGAGTAACGAACTAATTGTAGATTGTGGTGCGTTGATATTGAGACCTCGCCGGTTAAATTAAATTCTCAGTCTTAGCTAAGTTTCTATGGATATTCTCTGTATTAATATGAAAAACTACCCATTGCCAAGCATCATTCTCCACTGGTTGACAGTCTGCGCTGTTGTTGTGGCTTACATTACTAGCGGAGATCCTACAGATACTCACAGCACAACCGAT
>NZ_NCFJ01000327.1:0-2893 GCF_002281105.1 Polynucleobacter sp. 35-46-11 | reverse complement strand
CCAGGAATTTAAGGGCTATTTTGGTGCGAAATTACTAGCCCTTTTTAACTAAAGGGCAATAAAGTGAGCGTGTACTCACATACTACTTAGGAGCTCTAGCGAGGGTCCAAACCAAAGGGTATTTTTTTAGCTGAAATGCCAGTTTTGGCTTGGAACTTTTGCCAACTAAATTGAATGCCGGGGTCTGTTTTTCTGCCAGGGGCAATATCGCTATGGCCAGCAAATTTTAGATTAGGGTACGAAGCACTTAGTTGAGCGCTTAATTTAGCCAGGATGGAATACTGAATATCTTCAAAAGGATGTTCATCATCACCCTCCAACTCAATTCCAATAGAGAAATCATTGCACTTCTCGCGACCTAAAAAAGATGAAACACCGGCGTGCCAGGCTTTCTTCTGAGTAGAGACAAACTGATAGACCTCACCATTACGTGCAATCAGGAAATGGCTGGATACCTTTTGATCAGCAATTTCTTCAAAATAAGGGTGAAGCGATGAATCAAGCCTATTTTGGAAAAAATCCACAATGAATTGCGTTGAGTTTCGATCTGCAAAACCGCCGGGCGGAAGGCTGATGTGATGAATCACCACTAAATCAGGAGCGACACCTTCTGGCCGAATATCCTGATTTGGTGAAATTCGCCAAGCGGCAGAACCCAGCCAACCCTGATCGTCCAGGCTATCAAGATGTTCTTGAGAACAATAATAGCGATCCTCTCGCCTAATCGCCTCGGGCTTTGGAAGGTGCACTGAACAATGGCGGCACTGGACAATCACTTCTGGCTCAACAACTTTGTTTCGCTCAGCCTTTATCTTGGCAGCCTCATCGCTATTGAGCTTTGTTTGTTTTTTTCCTTTTATCCAAAGGTACAAAGCGCCTGCGCCAGCAATTAGTAAAAGCCACTTAATCAAAACGTCATACTCTCTGAAGAATTACTTCCAAAACAAATCTACTGCCAACATAAGCCAGTAGCAAGACGACATAAGCACTCAAGACCCAACGAACGGCCACACGCCCACGTAAACCAACACGCCAACGGGCTATGAGAAGTCCAGAAAACAAGAGCCAGGAAATCAATGCAAAGATGGTCTTGTGATCAAAAACAAGCGGCTTACCAAATAATGCTTGTGAAAAAAGTAGACCTGAAAATACAGTCAAACTCAGAAGTGCAACACCCACATACAGTAAGTTAAACAACAAACTTTCCATTGTCATCAAGGGCGGCAAATCCTCAAGCCAGTGGGCTATACGACTATTGGGGAGAATGGCTAACTGACGATGCAATGCTCGGTCCTGAATACTCATCAACATGGCATGCATCGCCGCCAAACTCAATAATCCAACTGAGATCGTAGCCACAATAAAATGCCCTTTAAACCAAGGATCAGAGACGGCCTTTGGAGAAATTAAGGTGCCTGAGAAAAGGGCGGGCAATACCGAGCAGATCAGTGCAAAACACAAAACTAGCCAACGCAAGCTAGAGATCGGCAAAAACCAAGACTGAAACCAATAAAAAGCGAGGCCAACCCAAGCGATTAGTGACAAATCCTGGGCAAAACCAAAAACAAATCCCTCAGGGGTAAAGACCGAGTCGTGCAGCACAATTCCATGTACTAGCAAAATCAATAAGATGAATGCCTGAACCAAGCCTGTAAAAGCTGGAGATTCAATTTTTCCCTTTGGTCGCGAACTTAAAAAGACCAAAAGCAGTAAATAAAGTGCAGATGGGAGCCATCCCGAGCCTGAGTAACCTAAAATATCCATCTGGAAAGTCTAATCGATAAATGCTAGAGAATCTCACCGACCGTCTATCTCGTGTTGTGAAAACAATGCGGGGGCAAGCTCGCCTTACCGAAGAAAACACCGCAGAAATGCTGCGGGAGATCCGGCTGGCCTTGCTGGAGGCGGACGTTGCACTTCCAGTCGTTAAATCTTTACTCGAGCAAATTAAATTTAAAGCCCTTGGCGAAGAAGTGGTTGGAAGCCTTAGTCCCGGCCAAGCGCTTGTTGGGGTGGTGCAACGTGAGCTAGCCCAAGTCATGCGTGGAGATACCGCGCAAAGTGGTGAACTGAATCTAGCTACTCAACCTCCAGCAGTCATTCTGATGGCTGGCTTACAGGGTGCCGGTAAAACTACCTCGGTAGGTAAGTTAGCCAAGTTTCTAGAAGAAAAGAAGAAAAAGAAGGTTTTAACTGTTTCTTGTGACGTCTATCGCCCTGCAGCTATCGAACAGCTAGAAACCGTCACTAAACAAGTTGGCGCTGAATTTTTCCCAAGCAATATCAATCAAAAGCCGAGTGAAATTGCTGCTGCTGCTCTTGATTGGGCTCGCCGCCATTATTTTGATGTGCTCTTGGTAGATACGGCTGGTCGGCTTGGTATTGATGAAGCGCTAATGCAAGAAATTAAAACCTTGCACGCCAATCTCAATCCGATCGAGACCTTGTTTGTTGTTGATGCGATGTTGGGTCAAGATGCTGTTAATACAGCCAAAGCATTCCATGAGGCACTCCCACTCACTGGTGTAATCCTCACCAAACTCGATGGTGACTCACGAGGTGGTGCCGCACTCTCTGTACGTCAAGTTACTGGTGTGCCACTTAAGTTCATTGGTGTTGCTGAAAAAATGGATGGCCTCGAAGCATTCGATGCTGACCGCATGGCAACCCGTATCTTGGGTATGGGCGACATTCTTGCACTGGTTGAACAAGCCCAACAAAACGTTGACGTTGCCAAAGCAGAAAAGTTGGCGAGTAAGATTTCTAAAGGCGGGTTTGATCTGGGCGACTTCCGTGATCAACTGGTGCAGATGCAACAGATGGGGGGCATGGCTAGTTTGATGGATAAGCTACCAAGTCATATGGCACAAGCAGCCTCCAAAACCAATTTAAG
>NZ_NCFJ01000326.1:0-2909 GCF_002281105.1 Polynucleobacter sp. 35-46-11 | reverse complement strand
ACGAAATCGTCAAAGACCTAAGCCCTAAAAATGAAGCTTTATTGGCTAAGCGTGACCGTTTGCAAGTGGACTTGGATAAATGGCATCAGGCCAATCCTGGTCCGATTAAGGATATGCCCGCTTATCGTAAGCATCTCAAGGAAATTGGCTATCTCGATGACGTGCCAGGAAAAGTTCTTGGCACTACCAAGAACGTTGATGATGAGTTGGCCCTTCAAGCTGGACCGCAATTGGTCGTTCCAGTGCTCAATGCCCGCTATGCACTGAATGCCGCTAATGCACGTTGGGGCTCTTTGTATGACGCTCTTTACGGTACTGACGTTATTTCTGAAGAAGATGGCGCAACTAAGGCGGGTGGCTATAACGCGATTCGTGGTGCCAAGGTTGTTGCATTTGCCCGCAAGTTTTTAGATCAATCGGCACCTCTTGCTAAGGGTTCACATGCGGATGCTACTGCGTATGCGGTTGATGGCAACAAGTTAGTAGTTAGCCTGAAGGATGGTAGCAAAACAGGCCTTGCTGATGAGAAGCAATTTGTTGGCTATCAAGGTGATGCTGCTGCACCTTCTTCAGTGCTCCTGCGTAATAACGGTGTGCATATTGATATCGAGATTGATAAGACTAAAACGATTGGTGCAAGCGACGCTGCTGGCGTTAACGATGTTGTGCTTGAAGCCGCTCTTTCTACTATTTTGGACTTGGAAGATTCGATTGCTGCTGTTGATGGCGATGACAAAGTTCTTGCCTATGAAAACTGGTTAGGCATTCTCAAGGGCACTTTGGTTGAAGAAGTGAGCAAAGGTGGAAAAACTTTCACTCGCACCCTCAATCCAGATCGTCAATACAAAGCAGGCATTGGCGCAGTGGATGCTAAAGACGGTGTAGTTACTTTGCATGGCCGTTCTTTATTATTCCTTCGTAACGTTGGTCACTTGATGACTAACCCAGCGATTATCACTGGTGAAGGTAAAGAGATTTATGAAGGTATCTTGGACGCAGTAGTTACGGTATTGATTGCTTTGTATGACATTAATCGTCCTGCAACTCAGGCAATTGGCAATACTCGTAAAGGCTCTGTTTATATTGTTAAGCCAAAAATGCACAGTCCAGAAGAGGTTGCCTTCGCTGGTGAGCTCTTTGGTCGTGTTGAGAAGTTGCTGGGCTTGCCCGCGGATACCGTGAAGCTTGGCATCATGGATGAAGAGCGTCGTATGAGCGCCAATATCAAGGCAGCGATTGCTGCCGCTGGTGCTCGCGTAGCCTTTATTAATACTGGCTTCCTAGACCGCACTGGTGACGAAATGCATACAGCAATGCATGCAGGTCCAATGATGCGCAAGGGCGATATGAAGACCAGTAAGTGGCTGTCAGCTTATGAGCGTCGTAACGTTCTGGCTGGTTTAGATTGTGGCTTGCGTGGTCGCGCTCAGATTGGTAAGGGTATGTGGGCAATGCCAGATCTGATGAAGGCTATGGTTGAGCAAAAGATTGTTCATCCAAAGGCAGGTGCAAATACTGCTTGGGTGCCTTCACCTACTGCGGCAACATTGCATGCTTTGCATTATCACCAGGTGAATGTCGCTCAACTACAAAAAGAGATGGAGCAGTTAGATACGGCTGCTGAAGCTGAAGCCTTGATCAATGATTTGTTGACCATTCCAGTAGTGGAAAAAGCTAACTGGTCTAAAGAAGAAATTCAGCAAGAGTTGGATAACAATTGCCAAGGTATCTTGGGTTATGTGGTTCGCTGGATTGACCAAGGTGTTGGTTGCTCTAAAGTGCCAGATATTCATAATGTAGGTTTGATGGAAGATCGTGCAACTTTGCGTATTTCTAGTCAGCATATTGCTAACTGGCTATTGCATGGCATTGTTACTGAAGCTCAGGTGAATGAGTCTTTGCAGCGTATGGCTAAAGTAGTTGACGGTCAAAATGCTGGCGATCCTCTGTACCAGCCGATGATGCCAAATTACAAAGACTCTTATGCTTATAAAGCAGCAAGTGATCTGATTTTCAAAGGCCTAGAGCAGCCTAATGGCTATACCGAGCCTTTGCTTCATGCATGGCGCTTAGAGGTGAAGAAGGCTCACGCTTAATCTTTATTTCTTGTCCTCATGAGCGAAATGGATTTGTCGAAAGGCAAGTCCATTTTTCTTTTTACTTGCCAACTATATAAGTCTTTAGCCATATCATGTTTAGCTTTCTAAATCCCTTTACCAGGCGTGTTGCAGCACGTGGTCATGCGCTGGGGTTTCAATTTAATGATGGGGGTAGGGAGGTAGCAGGCTTTAAGGGTGGAGCTGGTGACTGTGTTGTCCGTGCCATCGCCATTGCTGCAGAGTTGCCTTATATGCAGGTCTATGAAGACCTTCGTATTGCTAATGCAGCCTATGCAGAACTCCGAAATGATAAGTTAGCTAGGAGACTTTCTGCGAAGGGTTCCTCGCCACGCAATGGCAATCATCGCAATGTCTTTCACGACTACATCCTAGGTCATGGCTTTAAATGGGTTCCGACCATGAAGATTGGGGCTGGCTGCCAAGTGCATTTAGTGGCCAGTGAGCTACCTGAAGGTAGATTAATTGTGAAGGTTTCTAAACACTTAAGTGCGGTAATTGAAGGCGTAATTCAAGATACTCACAACCCGTCTCGAGGTGGCTCGAGATGTGTTTATGGTTATTACATTAAGGTCTAATCTCTAGAGTTAAAAAGAAAAAAGCCTTCGAAGATTCAAAGGCTTATTTCTCAAAAAAGACCAAAAATGGTCAAAAAACAGGCTAAATCAGCAATAAATTACCAGTTTCCACTAGTTTTACGTGTTTTGTACTCCATTGCCTTAGCTTCTACAAAAGCAGCTGCTAATATGGCGAAGAAGTTCTTAACTGCCACTAAAGGCTTCAGACTAAAGG
>NZ_NCFJ01000325.1:0-2914 GCF_002281105.1 Polynucleobacter sp. 35-46-11 | reverse complement strand
TAAAGAGCTTCCTTTAACAACCTTGCAGTTTTATGCAACGGCGCCCTATGCCTGTAGCTATCTTCCGGGGAAAATTGCTCGCTCGCAGGTAGCCACGCCGTCTCACTTAATTCATGCTGACTTATATGGAGAATTAGTCAATGCAGGATTTCGTCGTAGCGGCCTTTATACCTATCGCCCCTATTGTGATGAATGCCGCGCCTGTATTGCCACCCGCATTCCCGTTGCGCAGTTTCAGGCTAACCGTAGCCAACGTCGCTCATTGAAAAAACACCAAGGTCTTGAAATTCGGGTATTGAATCTTGGCTATCAAGAGGAGCATTACCAGCTCTATCAACAGTATCAAAATGCACGTCATGCCGACGGTGATATGGATCGTGACGACCAAGATCAATACATGCAGTTTTTACTGCAAAGCCGAGTCAATTCTCGCATCGTTGAATTTCGAGATGGCCCTGATGATAGGCAACCCGGCAAGTTACGCATGGTCAGCATGATTGACATGCTTGAGCAAGGTATTTCATCGGTCTACACCTTCTTTGACACTAGCAATGCCTCTGATAGCTATGGTACTTACAGCATTTTGTGGCAAATTACTCAGGCAATCCAACTAAAGCTAGCCTATCTCTACCTGGGCTACTACATTGAAAATAGCGAAAAGATGTCCTATAAGGCGAAGTTCCAGCCAATCGAAGGTTTAATCAATGATCACTGGCAAGCAATCGTTCAGCGATAATAGTGAACCATGATTGATAGCTACCCTCTTCTGCGCCCTTGGCTTTTTTCACTAGATCCTGAAGAGGCTCATCGAATCACCTTTACTAATCTTGATCGGGCACAGCGCTGTGGATTATTGCGCTGCTTCATCAAGCAACCAGCATCTGATCCTCGCGAACTTTGCGGAATGACCTTTCCAAATCCGATTGGTCTTGCCGCTGGATTGGACAAAGATGGTCAGCATATTGATGCATTAGCCAGTTTAGGCTTTGGCTTTTTAGAAATTGGCACCGTGACCCCAAAACCGCAAGCCGGTAACCCCAAACCCAGAATGTTTCGCTTGCCAGAAGCCCAGGGCATTATTAATCGCATGGGCTTTAACAATGACGGAGTTGATGAATGCGTTAAGCGAGTGCGTCAATCTCAATTCTGGCAAGATGGCGGCATTGTTGGGCTCAACATCGGCAAGAATGCAACTACCCCAATTGAGGAAGCAGCAAGCGACTATGTCACTGCGATGGAAGCAGTCTATGAGACCGCTTCTTACATTACGATTAATATTTCCTCACCGAATACCCAAAATCTTCGGGCACTGCAGGGTGAAGAGATGTTGCGTTCACTCTTAGCTTCGGTTGATATTGCCCGAAAAAGCCTTAGTGATCGCTATGGTGTTCGTAAGCCCTTATTTCTCAAAATTGCACCCGATTTAGACGCTAAGGATATTGGTTTTATAGCGGATCTTTTACTGGAATTTAGTATTGATGCCATCATTGCGACAAACACAACCATTGCGCGCGAAGCGGTGCAAGACCTGCCTTTTGGCAATGAGGCCGGCGGCTTATCAGGCGCACCTGTTCGTGCAGCCTCAACCCATATCATTGAACTACTGAAAGCCCGCTTAAACGATCACATTCCGATCATTGGCGTTGGTGGAATTATGTCGGGCCAAGATGCACAAGAAAAGATTGCTGCAGGGGCCAGTTTGGTTCAGCTCTATAGCGGTTTAATTTACCGGGGGCCAACACTCATCTCTGAGTGTGCTGCACAGCTCAAATCTGCCTAGATTTATCTTTGCAGCGGCTACTTGAAAAATGAGTGCCTAAGAGCGTCTGATTTCATATTGTGCAATTTTGCATAAAAAGTGGCTACAATTAGTCCCATGACTAAGGGAAAATCTACAAAAGTCGCAAAAGTATCTGGTGAAGCAGGAAAGACTGCTATCCAGGTAGTAGATCGCATGATGAATTTGCTCGATGCCTTGGCTTTGCATGAAGACTCCACTAGCCTCAAATTATTGGCAGAAGAGACAGACTTACACCCCTCTACCGCACATCGCATTCTGAATGACCTCGTTGCCTGCAGGCTGGTTGAACGTGGTGATGGTGGCACCTATCGTTTAGGACTCAAATTACTGGAGCTAGGTAACCTCGTGAAGGCTAGATTATCTGTTCGAGAAGCAGCTCAAGCCCCAATGAGAGCCCTACATAAACTCACCGGTGAGACTATCAATCTTTCTGTGCGCCAGGGAGATGAAATTGTTTACATTGATCGCGCCTATAGTGAGCGCTCTGGCATGCAAGTGGTGAGGGCAATCGGCGGAAGAGCGCCCCTACACTTAACCTCGGTTGGAAAATTATTCCTCGCGAGCGATGACCCCAATCAAGTGAGAGCCTATGTCACCCGGACAGGTCTTTCAGGGCATACCCGCAACAGTATTACTGAGTTGGGCAAGCTAGATGAAGAACTCAATCAAGTCAGAAAAATGGGGCACGCACGCGATAACGAAGAGCTGGAGCTGGGTGTTAGCTGCGTTGCCGCTGAAATCCTAGATGACAGTGGAAAATTGGTTGCTGGACTCTCCCTGAGCTCCCCTACTGATCGTATCCAATCGGACTGGTTAAAGCTCCTGCAAGATACTGCATTGCAAATCTCAAAAGGAATGGGCTATAAACCCAAGTCTAGCGAAGCGAATTCGTAAGCCGATACGCCGGCATGCACCTACATAAGGCGACGAATCGACTGAGGCTCCCCTGCTGGCATGCGCTCGTACCAATCTTTTACCCTGACAGCATCAGCAAAGCGTGACTGGGTTCCAACAGAATCCAGAAAGACCAATAAAAGCGGTGTGTTGTTGACCTTAGCCTGCATCACCAAACATCTACCAGCAGCATTAATAAATCCAGTCTTTTGCAGGCCA
>NZ_NCFJ01000324.1:0-2915 GCF_002281105.1 Polynucleobacter sp. 35-46-11 | reverse complement strand
TGATGGGATCCTTGCCGAGCACCAACCCATTGCTCGCAAATTTAGAGGGCAGAAAGATTCCTGCGATTCCCTGTCGCTTCGGCCAGCAATGGTCATGGGATGGGGTGGAGTTTCATATTTGGCATCCGTATGCGGATACAGTTTTTGAAGATCAATACCCTAGGAAGCCTAATGAAGTTAGTTGTGTTCTGGAGGTTCGTAATACAAGCACTTCGTTCTGGTTAACGGGTGATGTGGAGAAGCAGGGTGAAGCCGATATCACTGAGCGCTTAACCCAAGAAGCACTCAATGACTTACAAGACAAGGCGCTGATATTCATGGCTCCACATCATGGCAGCAAGACATCATCGTCTCAAGGGCTCTTAACCGTACTAAATCCTGATCAAGCATTTGCACAGAACGGCTATCGAAATCGTTATGGGCACCCACATCCAACGGTCACCGCCCGATATCAAAGTATGAATATTCCTTTCTATCAATCACCAAGCACTGGTGCGCAGGTTTGGGAATTTCCAGCTAAATCGGAGTTAAACCAGAGTGAGCCGATATTTTGGCGCCAGCATAGTCAGCGCCTATGGCATCGAAAAGGAGAGTAGATCAATATAAGCATATGTGATGTGTATGGTGTGTATAATTTAAAAGGAGATCGATGCACAGTAAAAAACTAATTGAGCTATTGAAGAGTGATGGGTGGGTACTCAGTAGGACGAGGGGTTCGCATCATATCTTCATTCACAGAATAAAGGATGGGCATATTTGCATTCCTCATCCTAAAAAGGATTTGGGTCTTGGTTTAGTGGAAAAAATATTAAAACAGGCAGATATCAAGAGGGGTAATAAATGAAATATCCGATTGCAATTGAGCCGGGATCTAGCAAGGAAGCCTGGGGTGTCGTTGTGCCAGATTTGGCAGGCTGTTTCTCAGCTGGAGATAGAGATATTGATGAAGCTATAGAAAACGCAAAAGAGGCTATAGAGATTTGGATTGAGCTTGCATTAGAGCGTAATCAAGAAATACCGAAACCAAGCTCATTGAGGGAGTTGCAAAAGCGGAAAGAATTTAAAGGGTGGGTTTGGGCAATTGTAGAGATTGATCCAGCATTGCTTTCAGATGAAATAGAGCGAATAAATATCACCCTTCCAAAAAGGGTATTGGCTAGATTGGATGCAAAAGCAAAAAAAGCCGGAGAAAACAGATCCGCATTCATTGCACATTTGGCATTAACTGCTTGAGTTGGCAATTAGAATCCTTGGGCACGCCCGTCTAATTGAGAGAACTCAAGGCCATTTAAACGATGACATCGACTTGAGATAAATCCTCAAACGAAGAAACATGTTTAATATGCTTGTGCTTCAATAGCTCTGGAGACTTGGGGTCGATCACAAAGGCCTTATCAGCTAGTAAAAGCATATCAAGATCATTTAACCGATCCCCAATAGCCCAAACTTCAGTGAAACTTGGTTTATTGTTTTTGGAGAGAAATCGTTTAATCACATTACTTTTGCAGGGTTGCAAATTCCCATGACTACGATCAGGGAAAAAGTCTTTATTGAAATTTAAATCTCCGCTACAAATATCGTTTCTAAATCTCAGAGTGTGAGCAATTGCGAAATCTGCAAAAATTCTCTTGCGCATGATTTCAGCGGCAATAAAGTAACTATCAGATATCAGTCCAACCATAAAGCCATTGCGCTTCATTTGATTTACAAATTCAACGACACCAGGCTTAATAGGCATCGACATTGCTACTTTTTCAAATTGAGTTCGATGGGTAAATTTGAAAATTTCTGCAACTTTCTGTTCACGAATAACGGCATCATTTTGATAAAGATTCAGTATGGCTCCTAAAGTTTCCTCGGTATGAGTAAAGCTTGCCAAATCTTGGATAAATTGATTTGGTGTGATGGTGCCATCCATATTTAATAGCACTACTTTGCGACGATCCTTGCGGCGATTGATGATGTAATCAAATGAGGCTGAGGCAAGTCTTTGTTCCTCATACATCTCAGAGATTTGTTCTACATGTAGTCTTCCAGCATGGCGTGAGTAATGATGAATCACGCGAGCTACTTCATTGGCCATGGTTGTAAGGTCTACCAAAGGCTGACTATCATGCTCTAAAGAACCAATATCTACCTCGCAGATACGTGCCCCTTTAAGATGAGCGTCAATAAGAAGACCAATGTCTACACCATAGCCAGATTCAAAAGTGAGCTTTTTAAGTAAAGAAGATTTGGCGGCAATAATTCCACCGAGTGGTTGAGATATCCCAGCTAGTTCTGGAAAAAATACTTTGAGCATGGGTTTGGCAGTTAGTTCAGTAACTCGTCCACCGCCCCTACCAAATTTTGCTTTTACAAAGTCAGCGTCATCTGTAATCAATGGTGCTACCATTTTTGCAATGATATTTTCTTCTAGGCCTGATAGGTCGCCATCTAAAAAAACAATGCACTCATGCATTGCGATCTGAACACCATCAAGCATTGAAGCGCCTTTACCTAGCATTGAGCTCCTCTGTACTTGTGCTCCAGCAGATCGGGCTATTTGGGCTGTGTTATCAATCGAGCTGTCATCAATCACAATGACTTCCCCAGTGAAGGTATCCTTTTGTGCGTATTGAATAACCGACTCAATCGCTTTTTCTTCGTTCAGCGCTGGAATGACAACGCTACAAAGCGCTTGATGTAAGGCGCTTGTTTGATTGGATGTTTCTTGTCTGCGCAAAACCTCTTTGCTTGTCTGAACTGCAATTTGAGATTGAGTGCGAAGAAAATAATTTAATTTTCTCCATAGACGCATTAGAAATACTTTCATGCTCTTCTCCTGTGGAGATATCTGAAGTCAAAGTATACCTAGTGAATGTTGAACTTCTATGGTTCTGCTTGATAGTCGTCTTTCAGGGCTCTAAGTGCAT
>NZ_NCFJ01000323.1:0-2919 GCF_002281105.1 Polynucleobacter sp. 35-46-11 | reverse complement strand
CGTCAACTGGGCGAATCACATCAAATTCTGTGCGTGACCCATTTGCCGCAAGTGGCTGCGCAAGGAAATCACCATCTGAAAGTCAGCAAATCACAGGCGGGCGATAAAACCCTATCCCAAGTTATGCCGCTAGGAAGATCCGAAAGAGTTGAGGAGGTGGCTCGGATGCTGGGGGGCGCAACGATCACAGACACAACTCGTCGACATGCTCGAGAACTACTAGAGCAAAGTTAAGCTTTTCAAGCATTCGATGGCGCAAGGAATATTTCCTGCCATAGAGCCAACACCACTTCTCTTGCCTTAACCAGTTGAGGTTCACACTCTAAATCTACCCGCGTCTTTTCTGCACCATCTAAACGCAAGCGATGTTGACGCGCTCGCAGTAGACGATAAGCATCGCCTACATCTTGGGCCATCGAAGCTTGAATTAAACCCGCCTCTCCAGCAATACGTAGCAAGGCGATATTTCCTAAATTACCAATCAGTTGTGGGTAAGTATTTGAAAATGCTAAGACTAAAAATTGCACAATAAACTCAATATCTACCATGCCGCCGGCATCATGCTTTAAATCAAAGTCGGGAGTCGGATTTGGATGCCCAGCATGGACTTTGCGACGCATTTCTAAAATCTCATGGCGTAACTGATCAACATCACGCTTTTGACTTAAAACCTCAAAACGCACATCATCAAAGAATGCTCCAAGCACTTTACTTCCCGCCGAGAACCTTGCGCGCGTCAGAGCTTGATGCTCCCAAACCCAAGCAGCATTATCACCTTCACGTAGTTGGTATTTCTTAAACGCATCGGCATTGGTTACCAAGAATCCTGCGGAGCCATTTGGACGAAGACGTGTGTCGATTTCAAACAGACTACCAGTTGATGTGTAAGCGGTTAACCAATTGATCATGCGCTTGGCTAGTAAGGCGTAAATTTCTTGAGCAGCAAAATCGGTTTCCTCGGCTTGATATAAAAAAACCAAGTCCAAATCGGAGGCATATCCTAATTCTTTACCGCCTAACTTTCCATAGGAGATCACCGCAAATGGTGCGGTCGCATCAATAGGTAACCCAAACTTCTTAGCAACGCTAGGCCATACGCGCTCAAAAGTAGTCTGCAAGATTAAGTCCGCTAATGCAGATAAATGATCGCTGACCTTCTCAACTGAAAGCTCACGATCAACGCCAATTCCCAAATCCGCCAAAAGCGTAATAAAGGTCTCGGTGTGGTGGGTAATGCGCAAAATATCCATGGCCTGCTCTGAACCATCGCCATCAGCCATCACGTCATTCAAACGCATCTCTAATGTGGCTTTTACTTCCTGCCAATATTGCTCCGGTTGCTCAATAAGAGCTTTTTCAGTACGCGAGTTAAGCAAGTAATCTAAAAGGTGGGGATGCCTAGTTAAATACTCCGCACCCCATTGAGAGGCTTTGAGCAAAGCGAGCACATTAGATAGCGCCTGCGGATACTCTGACAAAATCGATAAATAAGCACTGCGCCGAGCAACCGCCTCTAATAAATCAAAAAAGCGAAGCAAAGTTTGGTCTGCACTAATTCCTGTAGGCTGATCTGCCTGCAAACTATCCGCAGCCTTACGAATGAGATTGTTGAAAATGATCCTGCTTTTCTCTGGCAACTGTCTTTGCTTTGAGCTATCAGTCCAAGACAGCCAGCGAGTTGCAGACTCTGGAAACAGCATGCCGTTCGGCTCCCACCCTGCCGGCAAGGAGGTATTGTCTAGACGCGCCGCATCATCAAGCACAAATGCTTTTTCAAAATACTGAGCTACTGCCGCTTGATGTTTATCGAGCTCAGACATGAATGCATTCCGGTCTTGAGTTTGATTAGGGTCAACCATGCTCGCCGCTAAGCGAGTGCGTGCACCCTCATCCTCGGGCAAATAGTGTGTCTGCTGATCCTCCCACACCTGAATGCGATGCTCTAAGCGGCGCAAGTATATATAAGCCGCCTTTAGATCCTCTACTTCACTAGCAGGCAGAATTTCTTTTTGCTTCACCAAGTCCAAAACTTCTAGAGTAGGGCGAATGCGAAAACGAGGATCTGTACCTCCGCGCATTAACTGAAACATTTGCGCTAAGAATTCAATCTCACGGATACCACCACGGCCTAACTTAATATCCCTGGATCGACCATGATGATTGGAAGAACGCTTCTCAGCTTCATGCTGTATCTGCGCATGCAATTCACGGATGGATGCAATCACACCATAATCTAAGTGCCGGCGATAGACAAAAGGACGAATGAGTTGATCAAGCTCCCGCTCACAATGAGCAAAATCAGGTGATTCCGGTAAAGGCGCAATCAACCTTCCCTTAATCCAAGCGTAGCGCTCCCACTCCCTGCCTTGTACCAGGAGGTACTCCTCGAGCATATCGAGACTACAGACCAAAGGGCCAGAATCTCCATTGGGTCTCAGGCGCATATCTACCCGAAACACAAATCCATTTGCATCATGCTCTGCTAATAGTTTTATCAAACGCTTACCCATTCGAGTAAACCACTCGTGATAGGAGAGGCTCTTAGGCCCACCTTGCGTATCCCCTTCATGCTCATACAAAAAGATTAGGTCGATATCAGAAGAAAGATTAAGCTCTAAGCCGCCCAACTTACCCATGCCCACCACCATCAAGGGCATCTCTGAACCAGTGACCGTGCTCCAAGGCAAACCAAAGCGACGCTTCAGATCTTCGCGAATATAAGCAATCGATAATGCTACTACCTCCTCAGCAAAGTGACTGAGTGCATGCGTCACCTCACCAAGACTGGCCATACCATTGAGATCTCGGAAGGCAATCCAGAGCATGAGACGCTGCCTAGCCAACCTCAGATCAGCCATAAATTGAGCCTCATCCTGGTCTGGAGAAGCTAAAGCATCCTGACAAGGGGTTAATAGATCC
>NZ_NCFJ01000322.1:0-2942 GCF_002281105.1 Polynucleobacter sp. 35-46-11 | reverse complement strand
TGCTGGTGGCAAAGAAGAGAGGCCATAGGCCCAGGCCCGCCAATACAACATCGTGCCACCCACCACGACGGGAATATTCCCACGATCACGAATTTCTTCGCAAAGTCGCTTAGCATCATTTGCAAAGCGCGCTGCTGAATAGGATTCGGTGGGTTCTAAGATATCAATCAGGTGGTGCTGAACCGCAGCCTGTTCTGCTTTGCTTGGTTTGGCGCTTCCAATATCTAGTCCGCGATAAACCAGGGCAGAGTCCATGCTGATGATTTCAACTGTTCTGTCCAAGAGCTTGGCATGCTCTGCCAAAGCCATAGCGAGATGGGTTTTGCCTGCGCCTGTAGGGCCAACAATACAGAGTATGGGTGGCTGATGAGGTAAATGCGTAGGCTGAATGTGAGGTTCAGTTTGCATAAGACATTATAGGAATGAAATGCTGCAATCTCTATTGAGATTGACGAGCCTGCTGATTAGTGCAGTTTTGTTTGGCTCTCGAGCGTAGCAATATGCTCACGAATATCCGCTGCATCTTCTGCGCCAGGCATTTCGCTTAAGTAGCGATGAAGGTCGGCTATTGCAGGGCGAACGTACTCTAGTTGCGCAAAGATTAAACCGCGATCTCGAATCTCTTCGCTTGACTCTGGCAGCAAAATGACGAGGCGCTCTTGAATGCCTAGTAGACGCTCCCAACGTTCATCTTCGGAGTAAATCATTTTGAGATTTCTCATAAAGCGCGAGAGAATTTCTCGAGAGCTGGAGGCTCGCAAGAAAATATTGAGTGGCAGACTCAGTTCGCCACGATAGCCTTTGGCATCGAGGTAGGGGTCGAGCATTTCCTGTAATTGATTTTTGGAGAGGGACTCGCCATTTAATGGGTCCATGATGATTTCACCTTGTTGCAAGGAGATGCGCATCATGAAGTGATTGGGGAAAGATACTCCGCGAATATTTAAACCAATTTGCTGACCAAGCTCCATCATCAAGATTGCTAGGGAGATCGGAATGCCGCGGCGATTCTCAATGATTTGATGAAGATAAGAATTCTCGGGCGCGTAAAAATCATTCGGATTGGGGCCAAAACCCAATTCGTTGTAAAAGAAATGCTTGAGCAACTGCAGGCGCTGAATCGGCGGGGTATCGGAAGTAATACGTTGCTTGAGTTTGTTTCCCCACTGATCAATTTGATCTAGTACTCCCTGAACGTTGAGATCAGGATAGGCATGCTGAGCAACTGCAACCGTCGCTTCAGTTAAGGGAAAGTGCTCGTCCTCAGCAACGAGGGATGTGAAATAGTCAAGTTGTTGTGTTGGCATAAAAGCTATTTTGCATGACGCAGGAATTTTTGCCAGCGAATGCCAACAAGCCATAGGGCTGAAAAATAAACTACTGCAGCAGCAGCTAGCCAGGCAGCTAGCAATCCAATGCGGATCCAGGGGCTAGATTGCAGAGCGATCCAATCGTGTGCAGTAGCGGCGTAATACAAGAGAAATGCAAAAGGAATTAATGCGAGCAAAAGCTGCCCTAAGTACTTTAACCATGCGGCACTAGGTAGAGCGCCGCGACGATGTAGGCCAACCCACAATAGCGTTGCATTTAGGCAGGCGCCAGCGCCCACGGAAAGGGCAAGGCCAGCATGGCCCAACCAAGGAACAAAAGCTAAGTTAGCCAATTGGGTTGCTACCAAGACCAACAAGCCAATTTTTACTGGTGTTCGGATATCTTGTCGTGAATAAAAGCCGGGGGCCAAGATCTTTACCAAAATAAGACCAATGAGCCCAACGCCATAAGCTGCCAGTGCACGCTGTGTCATGAGGACATCCAGGGCACTGAACTTGCCGTAGTGATACAGCACCGCTGCTAGTGGCTCACCAAAAATAAAGAGAGCAATTGCGCAAGGGGCGGCCAGCAAAAAGGTGAGCTGTAACCCCCAAATGAGAAGTTCACCAGCATGTACTAAATCATTTTTTGCATTTGCCTTGCTCAAGCTCGGTAGCAAGACTGTGCCTAGCGCAACGCCTAAGAGGGCGGTCGGAAACTCCATCAGACGATCGGCGTAAGAGAGCCAGGAGACGCTACCAGTTTGTAAGCGAGATGCAATATTGGTATTGATGATGAGGGAAATCTGGGCGACGGAGACTGCAAACACCGCGGGCCCCATGAGTTTCATGACGCGCCGTGCATCCGGATTTTTTATGGCCGCTTTGATGGCGCCTGGTAAGAGACCCACTTTAGGCAATAAGCCTAGGCGGTATAGCGCCGGAACCTGAATCGCAAGCTGCAAAAAGCCACCCACGAGCACGCCAATGCTCAAGGCATAAATCGGTTGATTCAAATAAGGTGCCAAGAAGATGGCGCTGCTGATCAGGGCTAAATTGAGTAAAACTGGGGTAAATGCCGGAATAGCAAAGCGGCCAAAAGTATTAAGGATCCCGGCTGACAGGGAAACCATGGAAATGAGGCCAATGTAGGGGAACATGATTCGGGTCATGACTACGCTTGCCTCATATGCTGGACCACCCTCAAAGCCCGTAGCAATCACCAGAATCAACAGAGGGGCACCGATCACCCCAAGGAGTACCGTGAGCAACAAAGCCCAAAATAAGAGCGTGGCAACAGCATTTACAAGGATTTGGGACTGTTTTACGTCCCCTTTAGTGGAAATTTCTCCCAAAATCGGCACAAATGCCTGAGAAAAGGCTCCCTCGGCAAACAGTCGGCGTAGCAAATTAGGTAGTCTGAAGGCCACATTAAAGGCATCTGTCCACTCCGAGGCCCCAAAACTACGGGCAATCAGGGTCTCACGGAGGAGTCCGGTGATCCTGGAGAGCATGGTGAGGGAGCTAACCTTGGCGGCAGCAGAAAGCAGATTCATGGGCTAATTTTCCCCTATTTATCAAGCGACTGGGCTTTTTTAGTCCTTTAATGTAAAATCTTGGGTTTTGGTGAGT
>NZ_NCFJ01000035.1:16824-21985 GCF_002281105.1 Polynucleobacter sp. 35-46-11 | reverse complement strand
CTCCTGTAGCGCTCACGGTGGCAAAGCCTGGGATCACTCCGCCATGGTGAGGGCGCTTGAAAAGATGGCGAACTTTGAAATTGGGCAGAAGGGTTAAGGCTCCTTAATGAAAACAACACTATTGGTTTATCTGCATGGCTTTCGCTCATCGCCAAATTCAACTAAGGCGGTGATGACTGGTGAAGCGGTGAGGGCGCTCTCAACAACGCAAAATAGATATGAATGGTATTGCCCGCAATTGCTGGCATCGCCAAAAGAAAGTATGGACATGGTGGTCAAGCATATTGATCAATCTCAGGCTGATCGCTTAGTTATCGTCGGTTCATCCTTAGGGGGGTTCTATACAAACTACCTTGTTGAAAAATATCAATGTAAAGGTGTTGCGCTGAATCCCGCTGTATATGCAGCGAGAGAGCTTGAGCCTCATGTTGGCATGATGACGGCATACGACAGCGAAGAGCCATTTGATTTCAAGGCCGAGTACATTGACCAATTACGCTCCTTGCAAGTAGATGCTATTGCCGACCCTAATCGTTACTTCTTAATTGCCGCTAAGGGTGATGAACTACTAGACTGGAAAGAAATGGTTGCTTTTTATTCTGGTGCTCAGCAGTTAGTTTTAGAGGGAAGCGATCATGGAATTGCTGACTATGCCGATCATCTTCCAGCGGTGATAGCATTCATCGAACAGTAATATCTTGATTAATTCCAGCAACCTGTTCCAAGGGGTTCGCAAAAAATCTCTGTGGATTCTGGTTGCTGCAATTTTTCTATCCGTATTTGGCCACCTGATTTTATTTTTTGGTTTGCCTTTTATTTCTTTTGGTAATCAGCCACCCATCGCTGAAGATCTTATTATCAAAACAGATCTGCGTGTAGAGCTTCCAAAAAATATTCAGATGGCAAGCGCGCCAAAGAAAAAAACGCCTCCTAAGCAGGCGAATGCTGTGTCGGCAGATCCTTTATCAGACCAAGGGGAAGGAGAGCAGGGCGGACTCGGCAATCAATCTGGACAAGCATTTCGTCTACCCGATTCCGGCATCTATTATTTTGATGCCTATGTTGATGGGCAGCTTTATCAGACAGCACAGTTAGACTGGATTACGGAAGGCGATAATTATCGCCTTTACATCAATATTCCTTATGCTGTGGTTGGCCCATTTGTTTTTGAGTCTCGCGGCTCTGTTGATGCATACGGAATTGCTCCATCGATCTACTGGACTCAACGCGGGACAAAGCCTCCTCGTTATTCAAGATTTGATCGCGATAACAGTGGAGCAGGGAAGATGTATTTTTCCGAGAAGCCCGAGTTCACACCTGATTTATTACCTGGGACTCAAGATCGATTCAGTCTGATGTTCCAATTTGCATCCCTGTTAAATGGCAGTGACAAGATTGATGAAGCAGGGAGTATTAGGGCACTTCCTGTTGTCGACTACAACACCTTAGAAATGTGGCAGTTTAAAAGTTATGGTGAGACAGAATCCGAAGAGATTCCTAGTTTAGGCAAGTCAGTGAATCGTCATTACGCCCTCATGCAACGTGAAAACGATCCATATAAGCGTCAAGTGGATATCTGGCTGGCAAGGGATCTCGATTGGCTACCAGGCAGAATGCGATCCCTGGAGTCCAATGGACGTGTTTTAGAGTTGGTATTTAAGCAAAAGGCGCCGGCAGATAAGTCAAAACTCATTAATTGAGCTGTTAATCACAAAATTAGACTGATAGCTTAGAATCCAGCCCCTGATTTGGGGTTTTGATTGCCTCTATTCAATAAAGCACCCATCATCGAATACAAGGCTGCTCCAGACATCGAGACAGCAAAGATGCCTGAGAAGGAAATGATGATTGGCAAGATTCTCCACTGTTCGGATAGGTTATAAGTCCCAAATCCAACTGTGGTGTACATCTCGCCAGCAAAATAAAATGTCTGCGGATTGGTCGGGAAGACTTGCAATGCAACGCAGAGATAGGCCCAGGCCACGATCTCAGTCAAATGGCTGGCGATAATCATCAAAATAGCAATGAAATAAGACAAAAAGTTGGCGCCATATATGCGTCTATTTTCCAGCTTTCGATCTATCCAATGAAATGCACCTGCAATCATGAGCACTGCAATGCCATGTAATGTCAGCATAAGACATGCCAATATCAAAACAAACCAAATCTGGCTACTTCCCATATCAGCATTAATCTCAGCTAATAAGGTGCTAAAGCTAGGGAGATCATAAAAGCCGGGGAGTTTGGCTATGTGGTCAAGTAGGTACATTTATCGCTTGTGTAGTTCTATTGATTTACATGCAATTATTGTTTGACATAATAATGATTATACGCAGATAGAAATGTCGTCAATTATGTAGGGGACTTCTTCGGACCGCCTGGATACGGCTGCCTATAAAGCTTTTGCCAACGTGACATCAGGCCATCACGAATGTCATCCTTACCAAACATCTGAGCAACATCAATAGCTGTATAGCCCTCATGATTACGCATACGCAAATCAGCGCCGTTATCGAGCAAGTATTTAATGAGGTCATCATTGCCAGATCCAATTGCCATCATTAAAGGCGTTGTTTCGCTTGGGCTTAAGGCATTAATCATGGCTCCATTAGCCATTAAAAACTGGACTATCTGTAAGTGGCCATTTGTGGCTGCATAGTGAATTGGAGCCCAGCCAGTCTTATTAACGGTAGCCTTTTTATCTAATACCAGTAACTTTACAGTTGCAAGGTCGCCATCAAACGCCGCCATCATCAGGGCATTTTCACCGCTTTTGTTAGCCAAATTCAGGTTGGTTGCGGGGTTTGAGATGAGTAAATCAGTAACTTTCTTTGATTTATCCCGGATGGCAACAATCAACATAGGATTGCCCTTTGAATCTAGGGTATTTGGACTGACCCCAGCCTTCAATAAGGATTGGACCTCTGAAACATCATCAAACTTCGCTGCCTTAGTGAAGTCATCTACTTGATCTGCTGTTTGGGCTAAAACTAGGCTAGATATACAGCAAGTGAAGATGCTGAAAGCCAGATTTAATTTAAATGAATTTCTCATGAAATAGCTCTATTTATCTGAAAACATTGGAAAAAGTTTCTTGAGGTTTGGTCGGCTAGCAACTCAACAGGAACCCCCTTTAAATCAGCAACAAATTCTCCGACTTTAGAGACCCAGGCGGGTTCATTAGTCTTGCCGCGATAAGGAATTGGAGCTAGATACGGAGAATCGGTCTCAATGAGCATGCGGTCTAAAGGCACCTGTTTACAGGTTTCCTGAAGATCCTTGGCGCTCTTAAAAGTCACAATCCCAGAAAAAGAGATGTAAAAGCCCATTTCCATGGCTGCCTTGGCAACTTCGGTGCTCTCTGTAAAACAATGCATCACCCCACCAATTTGATCGGCACCCTCCTCTTTAAGGATTCTGAGAGTATCGGCTGAAGATGCACGAGTGTGAATGATGAGAGGCTTTTTAGATGCAATGGCAGCTCGTATGTGGGTCCTAAAGCGCGCTCTTTGCCACTCCATAGATTCATAGCTACGATCACCCATACGATAGTAATCAAGCCCTGTCTCACCAATGGCAATGATTTTGGGATGTTTTGCCTCTTCAACCAAGAATTCAAAACTCGGCTCCGGCGTATCTTCATAATCTGGATGCACACCAACAGAGGCATACAAATGGAAGTGATCCTCGGCAAGTTTTCTTACCTTAGGAAAATCGGGAATATCTACCGAAACGCACAAGGCATGGCTAACCTTGGAGGCAGCCATATTAGACAAAACCTCAGGTAGACGGCTTTGAAATTCAGGGAAATCGAGATGGCAATGTGAGTCTATAAACATGACTCACCATTTTAGTCTTCAAATACCTGCTGGTATTGAGAAAGCAATGCTTCAAGCTGTATACGGGTGGCTAAGGGGTGATTTTCATGACGACGCGCCTGTATTAAAGACTTCCAAAAGCGGAGTAACTTAGGAAGGTTCGCTTGCTGAACAAGGCTCTTAATTGCAGCCTCATGCTTAGGATAGTAGCGAGGTGAACCCATTTGCGCGCAACTTTGCAAGTCAGAAACCCAGCGTTGCATGGTGGCTAACAATGCTGAATAGCGCGCTTTTTGGGTCTTGTCCGCCGCATCCAACCAATTAATGCGAGCACCTTGTGACATTGCCTGCAATAAATATCGCGATGCTTGAATGGCAATAGTGAGCTCATCTTTATCATCCTGATTGTGGCGCGCAATTAAGGAATCTAAAACAGCATAGGGTGCGCCGCCCTGCTCGTCATATATAGACTCGACATCGGCATCACTCATTTTTAAACTGGGGATCTTGCCCAGTTCAGCGCGCAACCAATTTAATCCCGTCAATCGATCTGGTCGTGGCGCAGATAACAAACGGCAACGCGAGCGAATTGTAGGCAAGACGCGATCGAGGCGATCTGCCAGCAAGATGAAGATTGTATTTTTTGGTGGCTCCTCAAGGGATTTGAGCAGGGTATTGGCAGAATCTGATCTCAGCATCTCAAGCGGGTAAACCAAAATTACTCGATTACCACCGCGATGTGAGCCAATAGAGAGACCTTCGATTGCGCTACGAGCATCTTCAATAGAAATACTTTTCTTTTCTTTTTTCTCGGGTGCGTCACCATCAGCATCGGCTTGACTAGATTTAGACTTTTTAGGTGAGTCAGCATCCGCCTCAAAATCTGCATGGGGTAAAAGCTTGCGGTGCGTTTCAGGCACAAGGGCAATAAAGTCAGGGTGGTTACTAGAGTCAAACCACCGACAGGCCTCACATTGATTGCAAGGTTTTGCTCCGGAAGATGTCTCACACAGTAGCGCCTTGGCTAATTCAATAGAAAATTCAAACTTGCCAATACCCGATTGACCATGAATCAAAACTGCATTAGGAAATGCATCCAAGTCAATGCCATTCCAGGCAGACTCTAGCCAAGGAGCAATTTTTTTAGCCGGCTCTTGTGGAAACATCGCATCACTCATTTAAAGATTGATCTTTAGTGACTCAAGCTCATTCCAAATAGCCTCTGGAGTTTTTGTGGCATCAACCAAGTAAAAACGTTTTGGATCTGCCTTGGCTCTACGCAAATATTCTTGACGGACTTTTTCAAAAAAATCTAAGTCCATCTTTTCAAATTTATCTGGCGC
>NZ_NCFJ01000035.1:0-16769 GCF_002281105.1 Polynucleobacter sp. 35-46-11 | reverse complement strand
CACCTTCGATCTTCTAGCTTCTGCAATTGAGCCAGGTAAATCAAATAGAAACGTCAGATTGGGCTGAAGTAATGAACCATCAGGGCGGCCCTGAACCCATTGCTCAAGATCATTTAACTTCTCTAAACTTAAGCCGCGACCACCACCCTGGTATGCAAAGCTGGCATCCGTAAAGCGATCGGAGATGACAATTTTTCCAGCTTTTAATGCCGGCTCTATAACTTGTGCGATATGTTCGCGACGAGCAGCAAACATGAGCAATGCCTCTGTTTCTAAATTCATGGGGGCATCTAGCAATAAAGTGCGGAGTTGCTCACCTAATGGAGTGCCACCAGGCTCACGAGTCATGACAACTTCGCGATCAGGGTAGCGCTGTTTAATCAAGCTACCAAAAGAATCAATGTGCGTACTTTTGCCGGCACCATCAATACCCTCAAAACTAATGAAGTAACCTGGAAATTGAGCTGTCATATCGGTTGCCGTTAATTGGATTTAGAAGGAGCAGTACGTTTTCGTTGAAATTGATCAACGGCACTTTCATGCTCTTTAAGGGTTTTGGAGAAATGGCTACTGCCATCACCACGTGCCACAAAAAAAATCGCATCACTTTTTGCGGGATGAATCACCGCCTGAAGCGACTCTTTGCTCGTCATGGCTATTGGTGTTGGCGGTAAACCTTTGTGCATATAAGTATTGTAGGGACTGTCCTTGCGTAAATCTGTTTTTCGAAGATTGCCATCAAATTTAGGGCCAATGCCATAAATTACGGTTGGATCAGTTTGCAATGGCATATTTAAATCCAGGCGGTTTATAAAGACCGCTGCAACAAGGGATCTATCACAGGAGCGCCCCGTCTCTTTCTCCACTATCGAGCTCAAAATAAGTAGCTCGTAAGGCGTCTTGACGGGTGATTTTAAATCCCTTAGCTCCCAGGCAGTCGATAGCTGTTTTTGCATTGCCTGAGAAGCCCTTCGATAAATTGATATATCAGAGTCATCTGGATCAAATATGTAGGTATCCGGATAAAAAAGACCCTCATCACCTGGATAAGAAAGGCCGATGGCCTGCAAGAGCTCCTTAGAGCTCATGCCTCTAGTTTGATGAATTAGCGCTGGGTGCTTGTCTATTAGGGCTCTCAGCTGCCATATTGTCATGCCAGGGATGATGGCTAGACTCTCCCTAACTCGATCACCACGTGCAACTTGTAGCAAGATATTTCCCAGGCTGGCGCGAGGGGCAAATAAATAGGTGCCCGGTTTTATTTTGGAGCCTACAAACAAGGCCCTTGATGCAATCTGAACGGTCGCAATATTTGCTGATATGCCCTGATCTGATAATTGTTTCGAAATTGCAGATAAACCTGATTGAGGCGCGATCTTGACCTTGTATGAGGCTCCCTCAGGGAAATTCGATGTAGACGGAACTACGGGCCACAAAAATATTGCCCCATATACAAGGGCAATAAGGACAAGTACGCAAAAAACATAGGGTTTCCAAGCGCCGCCATTTGAATGCTTTATAAAAAGAGTTCTTCTCTGAAATTTTCTGCTCATCAGGCTATGATAAAAGCTCATGACCCGAAGCCCAGAAAATATCCCAATGCACACGACTAGCTTGAACTATGGATCCACCCCTCTGATTGATTGGGGCTTGATCCTTGTTGAAGGACCTGATGCCGCCACTTTGCTCCAAAGTCAATTGAGTAACTCCGTAGTTAGCCTGAGGCGCACAGCCTTGGGCAGCATTGCACAAGGATTGGATTCTGTTCGTTTAGTTGGCTACTGCAGCCCCAAGGGACGACTTTTGGCTAGTGCTTGGCTGGGTTTATTCCCAGAGTCTGCAGATTCAGATGACCGTTTTGCATTATTTATTTCTAAAGACATAGCGGCGAGCACAGCCAAACGATTATCGATGTACGTGCTGCGCTCCAAAGTCAAAGTGGTAGATGCATCAAGCGACTGGGAGGTTTTTGGATCCTACCAACACGTTCAGAGAAGTGAATCTATAGCCACGCCAAATGATTCCATCGCATTGCAAATCCCAGATGTCTTGGCTAAAGATCAATCCTTTAAACGAGTGCTTTTTGCCAAAAGGAAAACGGAATCCACCACTTCATCAGCTCATCAGATCTCAATAAGTCAGTGGAATTCCTTAGAGGTATTGAGTGCAATTCCACGTATTGTGTTGGCAACCCAAGAGCAGTTTGTTCCCCAAATGGTTAACTTTGAATCTGTTGCGGGCGTGGATTTTAAGAAGGGCTGTTACCCAGGCCAGGAAATTGTTGCTCGGAGTCAATATCGCGGGGCAGTAAAGCGTAGATTGCAACTCTCGCACGCTAGCTCGAGCACATCATTGCTAGAACTTGCAAAACCGGGCGTGGAATTATTTCAAGATAGTGATGCCAGTCAACCATGCGGCATGGTGGTTCTTGCTGCAGCTAACCCAGAAAATTCAGATCGGATTGATTTTCAGCTGGAGTGCAAGTTAGACGCTCTTGAGGCCGGAGAAATTCATTTGGGTAACTCTGATGGCCCTGTGTTAAAAATAGATCAACTACCTTATCCTTTATTAGAAATTTAAACACCAGCGATTAATTCATTATGTTATGTGCCTAATTCTCTTCGCCTGGAAATCTCACCCAGACTACCCCTTGGTGGTCGCGGCGAATCGAGATGAGTTTTACGAACGCGACACTGATCCTATGGGCTGGTGGTCAGAGCACCCTCACCTATTGGCTGGCAAGGATCGGGCGGATGTTTTAGGTAGCCCGGGAACATGGCTGGGCTTTACAAAGACCGGTCGCTTTGCTGCCCTCACCAATGTCAGATCGCCTAGCGAAAAAAATCCCGGCGCAAGAACCCGTGGCGAACTCAGTCTTCGCTACCTGACCGGTCATCACAAACCACATGCGTACATACAAGAGAATTCCAAGCGTTTCGAGCAATACAACGGCTTTAATTTATTGATGGCAGATCTGAGTGATCCAGCAAATGCCGAAATGCATTGGGTCAGCAATCGCCTCATGATGGGTCAAAATATCCGCCCAAGAAAAGTATTTCCTGAGCAGTCCCTCAGCCCTGGGGTCTATGGCCTATCCAATGCCATGCTCGATACCCCATGGCCTAAAGTGAATCACCGGGTTGCGGCGTTCGCCCAAAGATTAGCCATGGATAGTGGTCAACTTAAAAATGCGGATCACTATTTACGCGTATTGGCCGATACGCATGAAGCCAGCCCACAGGAGTTGCCTAGCACTGGTGTCAACCCAGATTGGGAGAAGGCACTATCAGCTGCATTCATCAAGACCCCTTCTTACGGGACACGCTCGAGTACTATTTTGCGTGTTCGCAAAGATGGTCAATTCGAGATGGTTGAGAGACGGTTTGATGCAAACGGCACCGTAGGCCACGACGTTGTTACTGGAGAGCTCAGCGCCGCCCCAGGATCAAACCTCTCCGTCTAACTGCTCAACAAACACTGCACTATTTTTTCTGGCGCGAGTCCTCATTAATGACTCGTTCACCATTTGCATTTTTAGTTGCCAAGCGTTTTAGAAACTGAAAAGTTCCTGTTGACATACAGCAGATTTCACCTTGATCGTTGTAGAGCTTAGCCTCACAAAAGGCCATCGTAGCTGTGCGCCGTACAGTATCTGCTTTAACCCGCAAGATGCCATTAGCAGCCTGCATAAAATTATTCTTCATTTCTACAGTCACCACACTGCGATCACCAGGATCACTAGAGCGAGCAGCAACTGCCATGGCTACATCCATGAGGGTGAGCAATACGCCGCCATGGGCTACGTCCCAAGTATTGGTGTGCTCAGGTTTAAGAGCTAAAAGTATTTCGCCCTTACCCATTTCAGCGCTAATAAGACGCACGCCAAGTAGTTTTAAAAAGGGGACATTCAGCTCTTCGCCCAGGTTGGCAAGCTGAGTTGCCGCATTCAGTTGTACTTTATTTGTCATAGGGTCATTTTAGAGGCTTCTGCGACGCTTGTGAATTGCCCATAGAATACAAATATGCCGTTTACCCTTCGTGGCGATGATGTGTGCCAAGCAACCCCACCTACCCCGCTACCCCATCCTTATTGGGTTGCATTTTCACCCTCTGTCGCCAAGCTGATTGGCCTAGAGCTTGGGGATGATGACGTGCCAAAAGATCCTGATTGGTTAGAGGTTTTGGCAGGAAATCAACTAAATGTGGGAGCGCTGACTTTTTCAAACCCAATTTCAACGGCTTACAGCGGACATCAATTTGGCTTATGGGCAGGGCAATTGGGTGATGGTCGCGCCATTTTGCTAGGCGATATCAATGAGCTAGAACTGCAATTAAAAGGCGCTGGCAGAACACATTACTCCAGAATGGGAGATGGACGAGCCGTCCTGCGATCTTCAATTCGTGAGTTTTTATGTAGCGAAGCAATGCATGCTCTTGGCATCCCCACCAGTCGCGCTCTTGCACTGGTTGGATCAAAGCAGGCTGTTCGCAGAGAAACTATGGAAACTGCAGCGGTATGTTCTCGTGTCGCACCAAGTTTTATTCGCATCGGACACTTTGAGCACTTTGCATCACTTCAGAATATTGTTCGCTTGCAAGAGTTGGCAGATCTCCTGATTACTAAATTCTATCCAGGGTGCGAATCCAAAAAAGATCCCTACCTCAACCTATTTAAGCAAATAAGTGTGCGCAATGCGAAATTGGTTGCTTCTTGGCAAGCTGTGGGTTTTTGTCATGGAGTTTTGAATAGTGACAACATCAGCGCCTTGGGCCTAACTATTGACTATGGTCCTTTCGGATTTTTAGATCACTTTGAAATTGATCACATATGCAATCACAGTGATCATGGGGGGCGATATGCATATCACCGACAGCCCCAGATCATGCATTGGAATATGGCCTGTCTTGCCAGCGCAATGCTTCCCCTATTGGAACTAGAGCATTCTGCAGAAGAATCTCAAGACCTTTTACGCTCCGCTCTGGAAGAATTTCCCCGTATCTATGCGAAAGAATGGCAACGGGCATTTCGACTAAAACTAGGGTTGCAATCAGAGCAAGATGGTGACATTCAACTAATTGAACGACTTCTACAGGCGATGCACGACTCAAAAGTTGATTTCACGAATTTATTCCGCGGTCTTGCTAATATCAAAAAAGATTCCGCACCATTAGCGCTTCCGCAAAGAAATGAATTTGTCGATCGCGAAAATATTGATCAATGGTTTACCGACTACATCAATAGACTGCAATCCGAGGCTTTAACCGATAATTCCAGAAAAAATCTGATGGATCGAGTCAATCCTAAGTACATTCTTAGAAATCATCTGGCCCAAATTGCTATCGATAAAGCACAACAAGATGATTTCTCTGAAGTGGATACCTTATTCAAGATTCTAAGTAAGCCATTCGATGAGCAGCTAGCATTTGATGACTACTCAAAACCACCACCACTCGATATGCAGCGGGTTGCAGTTAGCTGCTCCTCATAATCCAAAACCCTTTAAAGCCATGACCAAGAAAACAGATCAAGAATATAAAAATGCACTAAGCGATATCCAGTATCGCGTTACGCGTGAGGCGGCAACAGAAAGGCCATTTTCTGGGGAGTTTTGGGATCACTGGGCGCATGGTCAATATCGCTGCATTTGCTGTGATAAACCTCTCTTTGCATCATCCACCAAATTTGATGCTGGTTGCGGATGGCCAAGTTACAACGCGCCTGAAGATAATGGTGCAATCACTGAAATTCGGGATGTATCTCATGGCATGATTCGCACTGAAGTGCGCTGCACTCAATGCGATGCCCATTTGGGGCACGTATTTGAAGATGGCCCTCAGCCAACCGGTCTACGTTACTGTATTAACTCGGCATCCTTGAAATTTGAACCATCCGAGAATTCTACCCCTGGTAAAGCCGAGTAATTCTTAAATAGCTGGATAATCACTGTATGAAATTTTTATTCGACCTCTTCCCTATCATCCTCTTTTTTATTGCCTTTAAATTTGGTGATATCTACACTGCAACCATCGTGGCGATGGTTGCCACAATTGGACAAATTCTCTGGGTTTACTATCGCCATCGCAAAATTGATGCGATGCAGTGGGTCAGCCTAGTCATGATTCTGGTTTTCGGTAGCTTGACCATATTTCTACACGACAAGACCTTTATTCAACTCAAACCAACCGCCCTCTATTGGCTATTTGCAGGCGCGCTATTGATTAGCGCTCAGTTTTTTCAAAAGAACTGGATTCAGGTATTGATGGGCAAACAGATTACGTTGAAAGAACATAGCTCCAAATCCGTTTGGCATCAAGTGAATATGGCCTGGGCATGCTTCTTCTTCTTGATGGGTGCGCTCAATCTGTACATTGCTTTTGAGTTCTCCGAGGAGACTTGGGTTAACTTCAAGCTATTTGGTAGTACTGGATTATTGGTTGTGTTTGTCATTCTTCAAGGAATCTGGCTAAGCCGCCATATGGAGCACCCTGCAGAATGAGCATCAACCAGCAGAGAATTACACTCTTTGAAGCAGATTTGAGATCAGCTTTTCAAGTCGCGAAATTAAATATCGAGGATGAAAGCCATTTGCATGCAGGTCATGCGGGTGCCGCTTCTGGTGGCGGACATTTCAAAGTCACGATCGTGGCCCCAGAATTTGAGGGAATGAATAAGGTGGCTCGGCATAGAGCCATCTACGCAGCCTTAAATAAGCACTTTCCAGAAGCCATTCACGCCCTCACTATTCTGGCATTCACCCCTAGTGAAAGCACTAATTAAGCCCAGATTGATTTAAGATTCTACTTTACCTCTACTTATATTCACTAGCCCATGTTGAACACACGCCAAATTTTGACCATTAGCGCTTTTAGTCTTGTATTTCTCTCATCGGCAGCTCATGCGCAAAATGCTGCCATTGTGAATGGCAAACCTATTCCAAAAGCGCAGTTGGATAAATTGATTCAAAAATCAAACCAACCGGATAGCCCTCAAGTTCGCGATCAAGGCAGGGAAATGTTGGTGACTCGCGAGCTCATTCTGCAAGAAGCCAATAATCGCGGTATCACCCAAAAAGAATCTGTTCGAGAGCAGTTAGAACAATCTAAGATGGGCGTGTTGATTGCGGCCGTGCTTGAAGATTTCGTCGAAAGAGAAGGTGTAACTGAGGCTGAGCTAAAAGCTGCTTACGAGCAAGTTAAAGGGCAGTACACCGGTAAGGAATATCACGTTGAACATATCCTCGTGGAAAAAGAGGCTGATGCTAAAGCCATTACTGCACAAATTAAGGCCGGCGGTAACTTCGAGCAGATTGCCAAGGAAAAGTCTAAAGATCCTGGTTCTGCACCCAATGGCGGCGATCTTGGCTGGGTCAGCGATAAATCACTTGTTCCAGAATTCTCAAAAGCCATGGTGCAACTTAAAAAAGGTCAGGTCACAGATAAGCCGGTAAAAACTCAGTACGGTTGGCATGTCATCAAATTAGACGATGTGCGTGATGTTAAGGCGCCTAGCATGGATGAAATTAAGGATCAATTAAAGCAGATGATCACTGCCGATCAGAATTGGCAAAAAGCAAAATTCTCCGAGTTAATGCAAAAGCTTCGAGCCAAGGCCAAGATCCAATAAGCTCAGATCCGCTTAGATTCAAAAACCCAGACTAATCCCCTGGGTTTTTTCTTGCCCAACATGAAACTACTTTTACCTTTATATTTAAATAATGATGATCCTACACACCATGCTCAGAGTCGGCAATATGACTCGCTCGATTGATTTCTATACCAAAGTTTTAGGAATGAACTTGCTTCGCACTAGTGAACGTCCGGAGCAAAAATACTCACTCGCATTTGTAGGCTTTGGAACAGGAAATGCAGATGGGCAATCTGAGATTGAGCTCACCTATAACCATGGTGTTGATAACTATGACCTAGGTAGCGCTTACGGACACATCGCCATTGGCGTTCCTGACGCTTATGCCGCCTGTGAAAAAATTAAGTCTGCCGGTGGAAATATTACGCGCGAAGCCGGTCCGGTGATGGGCGGCGATACTGTAATTGCCTTTGTTACAGATCCAGATGGTTACAAAATTGAATTAATTCAACATTAAATTCTCCATAATCTAGTTGAAGCAAGGCGCCACCCAACTTCGAGTCATTGAAAGCCTTTCAGGGATTGATGAAGGCAATTGGAGCAATCTCCTTGCACCTAATGCAGGACCTTTTTTACAGTATGCATTTCTTAATGCACTAGAAAAAACTGGTTGCGTTGGTGGCAATACAGGCTGGCAGGTAGCTCATTTACTTGTTGAAGATTCTGAATCTACTCTGCTTGGAGCAATGCCGCTCTACCTCAAGCGGCACTCCTATGGCGAGTTTGTATTTGATTGGGCATGGGCACAGGCATATGAACAAAATAATATGCCTTATTACCCAAAGGCTTTATCTGCCATCCCTTTTACCCCGGTTCGCGGGCCTAGATTGCTGGTATCGCCAAAGGCTGATAGGGATGCTGTAATGGAAATCTTGGTCTCAGGCTTGAAAACACTGGTAAGCCAAAATGACCTTTCCTCCGCCCACGTGCTCTTTCCAGAAAATGATGAATTAGAGCAATTCAAGAAACAAGGTTTCATGATGCGTGATTCTGTCCAATTTCATTGGCATAACGCGGGATATACAGACTTTGAGGAATTTCTCTCTGCGTTGACGATGAAGCGTCGTAAGAATATTCGGCGAGAACGTGCTGCTGTTGCTAAGCATCCCATTAGCTATCGCCATGTTCCTGGATCAATCGCCACAAAAGAGGACTGGGCTTTCTTTTATCGCTGTTATGAAAACACCTACATAGAGCACCGCTCGTCCCCCTATTTAACAGAAGAATGCGTTCAATTACTGGGTAGTAGCATGCCTGAAAATTTTCATCTGATTATTGCCACTATCGATGAGAGGCAGATTGCCTCATCCTTGCTCGTAGTTGATCAAGCCAATTCAAAAGCGTATGGTCGGTACTGGGGTGCCATAGAACATATCCCCTGTCTTCATTTTGAGTTAGCTTATTACCAGTCCATTGAGTATTGCATTAAGGAAGGTATCGAGATATTTGAAGGGGGTGCTCAGGGTGAGCACAAGATGGCAAGGGGGTTTTTGCCAACCACAATCCAATCAGTACATTGGATAGAGGATCCTGGCTTTTCTAATGCGGTAAAGCGCTTCTTAGGGCGAGAGCATGAAGGTATGGCAGCCTATGTTGATGAGCTCGAACAACACATTCCCCTGAAATCGTCTAAAGTACTGCCATGACTTCAACGTATAACCCATTAGAACAAGCTGGAGCCAATTCTTTAGCCGTTGGTGATGACGCCTCAGATTCTCCTTGCATTGGAGTTTGTACCACCTTATACGATGAAATCTGTCAGGGCTGTGGTCGCACTCTAGGCGAAGTCAGCAATTGGGTGTTTTTTAGTCAGGAAGAAAAAGATTTGGTCTGGAAACGCATCCGCGCCGATGGCACTGCAATGCGATTCCAGCGTCAAGCTAAAGAAAATACTTAGCCAGCTAAAGCTTGGCTACGTAAATACTCTTCGTAGGTTCCTGAGTAATCTACTACAGTGCCGTCCATCTTCACTTCTAAGATGCGGTTAGCTAGAGCAGATACAAATTCACGGTCATGAGAAACAAAGATTAAAGTGCCATCAAACTTCTCAAGTGCAATTTGTAAACTCTCAATGGATTCCATATCCATGTGGTTGGTTGGCTCGTCCATTGCAAGGACATTGTATTTTTGAAGCATCAATTTGCCCCAAATCATTCTGCCCTTCTCACCACCAGACAGCACTTTGACAGACTTACCAATATCATCGCCAGAGAATAGCAGTCGACCTAATGTGCCACGAATCACCTGATCATCGTCGCCTGTATTACGCCAGTAATTCATCCAATCCATGAGTAATTCGTCTTTTGCGAACATCTCGGTATTGTCTTGAGGCATCACGCCCACATTGGCGTTTTCCGCCCACTTCACATCACCACTATCAGCAGGAATTCCTTCAAAGCGTTTGCTCAAAAGAGTTTTCAATAACGTTGTCTTGCCCGCGCCGTTTTGTCCGATGATGGCGATCTTTTCCCCAGCACGAATACCAATCTTGAAATTCTTAAAAATTGGACGGTCGTAAGCCTTGGTCAGCGCATTGCACTCAACCGCCATGTTGTGAAGTTTTTTCTCGGTATCAAAACGAATAAATGGGTTTTGACGTGAGGAAGGTTTCACTTCAACAATCTCAATTTTCTCTAACTGTTTCTGACGTGAAGTAGCCTGACGTGCCTTCGATGCATTGGCTGAGAATCGAGCCACGAAAGCCGCCAATTCAGCAATTTTTTCTTTGGCTTTAACGTTATTACTGAGTTGTTGTGATCTTGCCTGAACAGATGCCAGCATGTAGGAGTCATAATTTCCTGGATACACCTTGAGCGTTCCATAGTCCATATCTGCCATATGGGTGCACACTTCATTCAGGAAGTGGCGATCATGGGAAATGATGACAATCGTGCTCTTAATTTGGTTCAGAATATCTTCAAGCCAATGGATGGAGTGAATATCCAAGTTATTGGTTGGCTCATCCAACAACAATACATCTGGGTCAGAGAACAATGCTTGTGCCAGCAATACACGCAACTTCCAACCGGGGGCCACACTACTCATTAATCCATTGTGTTGCTCAATTGGAATACCGATACCCAGTAACAACTCTCCTGCCTTTGCCTCTGCAGTATAGCCGCCGTACTCTGCATACTTACCCTCAAGCTCAGCAGCCTTCATGTAATCTTCATCAGTAGCATCTGGGTTGGCGTAAATGGCATCACGTTCGGCCGCAGCCTTCCACATCTCCTCGTGACCCATCATCACCACATCAAGAACACGTACATCTTCAAACGCGAACTGGTCCTGGCGTAATTTACCCAAACGAATACCTGGGTCTAAGCTGACATTGCCGCTAGTAGGCTCTAACTCCCCACCTAAAATTTTCATGAAGGTGGATTTACCGCAACCGTTGGCACCAATCAGGCCATAGCGATTACCGCCACCAAACTTAACGGAGATGTTTTCAAACAGGGGTTTTGCCCCAAACTGCATAGTGATATTAGATGCGGACAGCACGGATGTGTTTTTACTTTCTGATAGGTCAATTCGAGGGTGCGGATGCAGGTTATGCATCAAAGACCGTTATTTTAACGGCTAGCGCTCAAAAAAGTCGTAAATTAGACTTTAAGCTTAAATGGCGTGAAATTGGTATGCACGTCGTAATGATCCTGGTTTTCTTTGCGCTTCAGGAAGCCCACCACCCAGTAGGTTAATGGGGTAGCCAGAACCTCCCAGGCGGTCTTCAGGATGTATTGAGACGCTGCAACAGCCAGAACCTCATTTAGAGGCCAAAGGCCGTAAAAAGCTAGCATATAAAACAAGGAGGAATCCACTAACTCCCCGCTAGCCGTAGATCCTATCGTGCGCATCCAGAGGTAACGGCCCCGGGTCAAGATCTTCATTTTGGCCAAAGTATAGCTATTTACAAAACTACCGCACCAAAAGGCTGTCATAGAGGCAAGAGCAACGCGCCACGAATTACCAAATACCGTCTCCATACCCTGCTGATAATTGGCCATATAGGATCCAGGCGCTACTGGCAAAGCAATAACTAGTTGAGCCATGATTGCGGCAAAGGCGAGCGCAGCAAAACCAGCCCATACAGCCCGCCGGTCATAAGCGTAACCATAGACCTCGGTTAGTATGTCGCCGAAAAAATAGGCGATCGGAAAAAAGAGGATTCCGGCACCAAAAGTCACGCTACCCAAATAAGGCAAATCTAAAGTCGCGGCCTTACCGGCGCCAATAAAGTTAGAGCATAGCAGAACGACGACAAAAGCCGTCAATATCAGATCATAGTAGCGGTGGTGGCGTCTAGGAGGGTCCATCAATCAAGAAAAAAATGGATAATACAAAGAGAATATCTGTATTCCCAGAATTTCACAGAGTGCATATTAAAAACCTAGATAGGACGACTAAGAACCATGAGTAAAGCTAGTTTTAATTGGGCAGACCCCCTACTTCTCGACACACAGTTGACTGAAGAAGAGCGCATGGTGCGTGATGCTGCCGCTGAATATGCGCAGGGCCGTTTAATGCCACGCATTCATGATGCTTATCGTAATGAAACCACAGATCCAGCCATCTTTCGCGAGATGGGTGAGTTAGGTCTTTTGGGCATCACGATTCCCGAGGAATACGGTGGCGCAAACTTGAATTACGTTTCTTACGGATTAATTGCTCGCGAAATTGAACGTGTTGACTCTGGCTATCGCTCCATGATGAGCGTTCAGTCCTCCTTGGTCATGGTGCCTATCAATGAATTTGGTAGCGAAGCACAAAAGCAAAAATACTTACCTAAGTTAGCTACTGGAGAATGGATTGGTTGCTTTGGATTAACAGAGCCGAACTTTGGCTCGGATGCTGGTGGCATGATCACTAGAGCTAAAAAGGTTCCTGGTGGCTTCTCCTTAACCGGCTCCAAGATGTGGATCTCCAACTCCCCGATTGCTGATGTATTCGTTGTTTGGGCAAAGAATGATGAAGGTCTGATTAGAGGCTTTATTCTAGAGAAAGGCATGAAGGGTCTATCGGCTCCAAAAATCACTGGAAAAATGGGTTTACGCGCCTCCATTACAGGTGAAATCGTAATGGATGATGTCTTTGTCCCGGCTGAAAATGAATTCCCTGAAATTACAGGCCTTAAGGGTCCATTCACTTGCTTGAATTCAGCGCGTTACGGTATTGCCTGGGGTACGCTTGGTGCTGCTGAGTGGTGCTGGTATGCGGCCCGTCAATACACCATGGATCGCAAGCAATTTGATCGCCCTCTTGCAGCCAATCAGTTAATTCAGAAAAAGCTGGCTGATATGCAAACAGAAATTACCTTAGCACTGCAAGGCTGCTTACGCTTAGGTCGCATGAAAGATGAAGGTATTGCAGCTCCGGAAATTACCTCCATGATGAAACGTAACTCTTGCGGTAAATCCTTGGATGTGGCCCGTTTGGCCAGAGACATGCATGGTGGAAACGGTATCTCAGATGAGTATGGCGTGGTACGTCATATGCTCAATTTAGAAGTCGTTAATACCTATGAAGGTACGCATGATATTCACGCCCTCATCTTGGGTCGCGCACAGACTGGAATCCAGGCCTTTAGTTAAAGGCTAACCTTGGTGATGAGGTCTTTGGCTGTTTTTGCAAAGGCTTCATCACTATCACTTTCTAGTTGCACAAAATGATCTTCGCGATAACTTGGAAAATTGCGAACGATTGAAGATTGGTACGATGGGTCGTAGTGCATCACCAGTAATTCCTCTACCAAGTTAGCAAAGTCACCAGCGTCAATAGACTGATGCCACTTTTCAATTTGTACTTTGCCATAACGCGAGGTCAACAGGCTAAGCTTTTCTTTAAAGCTTTCAGGGCTTGTTAAGAAATGTTCATATTCACGCAACAACCAAGAGACGCGTGTATTGGCGCTAGAGCGAAGTTCAATACATTTACTATCTCGGATGCGCTCCATCAATGAATCGGGGATATGCACCCCCCCAACCTTTTTGCTCTCAGACTCTACAAAAACTAACTTAGATGGGTCAAGTGAATTCAATGCATTCCAAAGATTGGTCTCAAAGCCTTTTTGAGAAGGCTGCTCAATATTGGGCTCATTGCCAAGTACCGATCCACGATGAATAGCCAAACCCTCAAGATCCAGAATTTGTTCACCCAAAGCACTAATCTCCCGAAGAATTCGAGTCTTGCCGCTTCCAGTCATGCCGGCAATCACTTGGAAAGAAAAATCTTTCGAAGCCCGATCTAAGCCATCAATCACAACGCGCCGAAAGCCTTGATAGCCACTTTGCAACTGCATAGCTTTCCAGCCAATGCGGTTAAGAATGTGAGTAAAGGCGCCGCTACGCTCGCCACCACGCCAGCAGTAAATTAAAGGGCGCCATTCTCTTGGAAAATCAAACAGAGACTTTTCTAGATGATTGGCAATATTTCTAGAGACATAGGCAGCGCCTAACTTCTTCGCAGCAAAAGGTGACACCTGTTTGTAAAGAGTACCGATTTCGATACGTTCTTCATTATTCAGTACTGGCAGATTGATGGCACCGGGAATGTGATCTAAGGCAAACTCAGCAGGAGATCTGACATCAATAATGGTATCGAAATCAACCAAGGATGAGGCCAGTTTTTCAATGCCAAAAATATATGGGTTACTGGGTTGCAAACAATTTCCTAATGTAGCTAAAAGATCAGCGAACCTGTAAGGCCATTTGATACAAATTAGTTGAGCGTGCGCCTGAACGGCAGAAGGCCAATATCGGACCTGGCATTGTCTTTAGCAAACGAGCCATTTCAACAACCTGTTCTGGTGTAAATGCACCCGGAATCACTGGTAAAAAAGCATAGTTCAAGCCAAGCGCTTCTGCTTGAGTCTGAATTTGTGCATTCGTAGGTTGATCTGGACCACCCTCAAAATCTGGGCGATTATTGATTACGCTTTTGTAGCCTTGTTTAACAATCTCAGCTAAGTGGCTAGGGTTGATTTGACCCAGCGTACCGAATTGAGCGGAATGGCAAGAAATAGGAAGGCTCATTAAAACCTCAAAAATGGAGTGTGAATTTAAAAAAGGGAATAACGTAGATTTTAAATCACGCCGACTTTTTGTGGTCCGTAAAGAAACGATTGCACAGCGCCATGCCGGCAAGCATGGCCAATATAAAGACCAGGGCCTTCAGGTGCCCAGCTCCCAGGGCGACTATTGCAGGGCCTGGGCAGAAACCAGCGATACCCCACCCCGCCCCGAAAATAAGACTGCCGATCACGAGCGGCTTAGAAATATCTCTTCTAGTCGGAATATGGAGGGCACCGCCGAAAAAAGCTTCCGTCCGTTTAGAGACTAGATAAAAGCCGCCCAAACCCACAAGAATTGCTCCGCCCATCACAAATATTAACGATGGATCCCAGTAGCCAGTGATGTCAAGGAAATTAAGAATCTTTTGCGGGTTGCTCATGCCTGAAATAATTAGACCCAGTCCAAACAAGACTCCAATGAGATATTGACTATAGAAGTTGAAATGTTTTCTCATTATTTATAGACCTAACACATGGCGAATAACGAATACTGTCAAAAAACCAGTACTCATAAAAGATATAGTGGCAACTAAAGATCTTGGGGATAAGCGAGATAGGCCACAGACGCCATGGCCACTAGTACATCCAGAACCATAGTTCGCACCAAAGCCCACCAGTAGACCAGCAATGATGATGGCGATCCAGTCGGCGTCAATTACGGATGTGGTGTGAAGACCGAAGAACACACCTCCCCAAAATGGCGCGCTCACTAAACCCAAAACAAGGCTTAAGCGCCAATGAATGTCACCCTCTTTAGGCGAAAGCAATCCGGACACAATTCCACTAATGCCAAGAATACGGCCATGCAAAATCACATACAAAGCGGCTGCAACACCCAATAAGATTCCACCAAAAAAAGCGGGGCCCGGAGAAAAAGCCAACCAATCTATCTGCATTATGTTCAATCCAATTTAATAATTAACTGCATGGATTAGGCGCATTGCGTGTTTCTAAATATCGCAGAGCTAGGTATGCACCAAAGATAAATCCCGGCAAAGCAAGCAGTGAGCCTATTGCTAAGGTAGAGATACCACTCAAACCCTGACCTACAGTGCAACCTAGCGCTGTTACACCGCCGAATCCCATCAAAGTGGCGCCAACCAAGTGATTTGCCATATCTTCAGTATTGCGAAAGCTCTCCCAACGGAAGGACTTGGTAACAAGCGATACGCAGGCTGATCCAGAAATCATTCCTGCAACGGCAGCAATACCAACGGTAATAATTTTTGAGGTGTCGCTATACAGCATTAACCAATCTAATGAGAATGCATAGGGCGCTACAAACGATAGACTCTCCATACGACCAGAGTTGGTGACCAAGAAAACCTCTTCTAATGTATTGGGATCCTCAGCAACATAACCTAAATTTCCGGAGACAAACCATACTGCACAGATAGACAAGCCCACAAAAATTCCGGCAAACAAATTTTCTGCGGTCCAAAACGTCTTATTCGCTAGTGCATATGCAATGAAAGCAAATCCAATAATCAAGCCAAGAGCAAGATGGAGATTATTTCTAGCAACTCCAGTAATAGGACTCAGGATGCTTGGTAAATCTTGGGGGGTATTCAGTGCTATGAAAATTGAGTCCAAGGTGTTAATACGAATAACGCCGAGGAAGCCCTTCATAGTCATATAAGCGGTAAGACCAAGAACAATGAACACAATGATGGACTTGAGATTACCGCCACCAATCCGCACCAAAGTTTTACTTCCGCAGCCTGATGCAAGCACCATCCCAAAGCCAAACAAGGTACTACCTACAATAGCAGAAAGCCATAAAAATTTACTACCGGTATACATGCTCTTGAGCGGATCTATAAGACCAAAATAAGACATCAAGGCAAACCCAACAACAGCTACGCCGATAGCAAGAAACCACTGCTTTAAACGGCCCCAGCTAGACATAATGAAAATATCTGAAACAGCACCCATGCTGCAAAAACCCGTTTTTTGCATTACAGCGCCGAGTAAAAAAGTAATCGCGAAGCTAGCCCACAAAACTGACTTACTAAGATTGCTAATAGCTACTGCATCCATATTGAAAATTCTTTAATT
>NZ_NCFJ01000321.1:0-2971 GCF_002281105.1 Polynucleobacter sp. 35-46-11 | reverse complement strand
GCGGGTTACGTTGTCTACGGACCGCAAACCACGATGGCATTAACTTTGGGTGACGGCGTTGTGATGTTCACTCTAAATAAAGTGACTGGCGAGTTTGTTTTGATTAAGCATGCAGTGGAGATTTCTCACTCAACCAAAGAGTTCGCTATCAATATGTCGAATATGCGCCACTGGGCTGAGCCTGTGCGTCGCTACGTTGATGAGTGCTTGGCTGGTGTCAGTGGTGAGCGAGATAAAGATTTCAATATGCGCTGGATTGCATCCATGGTTGCCGATGTGCATCGTGTTTTATCACGTGGTGGCATCTTTATGTACCCATGGGATCAACGTGAACCCCACAAGCCAGGCAAGTTACGCCTGATGTATGAAGCAAATCCGATGAGCTTCTTAGTGGAGCAGGCTGGTGGTGCATCGACTAATGGCGAGCAACTCATCATGGATATGGTTCCTACGGAACTGCATGAGCGCGTTTCTGTCATGTTGGGTTCCAAGGAAGAGATTGAGCGACTCCAGCACTATCACTCTCAGACATAAGCAACTACTAAAACTCTGAGTTGACCAATTAGGTGATCAATTAAAAAGCCCAATCACGGATTGGGCTTTTTGTTAGGGCTACAAAAGCAAGTCCTAATTAAGGCTGAACTTTCTCTTTAAGGTAGGCTAGAGATTCTTCTACTTGGTCAATGAGAATCAGGCAGATGTCACCAGGAGATAAATCATTAAGCGCAGTATCAATTGCGAGGAATTCACCGGTAATTTCTTTAACTTGTTTAGCTTTCTTGGTGCCTACTAAACCTTCTTGCAAAAGCTTTAAGACTTCACCGTCTTCGCGACCGCGTTGACATTGATCTTGATAAAGAATGACATTGTCAAAGCTATTGCCAAGAATGCGAGTCAGGTCACGAATATCTTCATCCCGACGATCGCCGGCACCACTGATCACCACATGACTCTTTTTAGGTTTCATGGC
The DNA here is from genome assembly GCF_002281105.1 of Polynucleobacter sp. 35-46-11. Classification (NCBI taxonomy): domain Bacteria; kingdom Pseudomonadati; phylum Pseudomonadota; class Betaproteobacteria; order Burkholderiales; family Burkholderiaceae; genus Polynucleobacter; species Polynucleobacter sp. 35-46-11. Next base: position 2,001 of record NZ_NCFJ01000321.1, on the reverse strand, counting down.
TTCGATGGCGCTGGTTAGTGCGCGCATGGCATCTGGATTGTGACCATAGTCAGCAATCACTGTGGCGCCTTTATGCTGGAATTGATTAAAGCGTCCAGGCACTGAATTAGCCGTGCTCTCAAAAGAATGGAGGCCACGAGCCACTTTTTCCGCATCCAAACCGAGGGCCCAGGCTGCACCAATAGAAGCCATTGCATTTTCAATCTGGAAGCCCAGTACACCATTTTGTGTGAATGGAATCTCACTGACTGGGTAGCGGAAAAGTACGCGTTCTCCTTTAGAGCAGATGATGTGAGTGCCATCAAAATAAATCACTTTTTTGTTTTTGGCGCGATGGGCTGCAATAACAGGGTGATGTTGATTTTGAGAAAAGAAGATCACTCGACCGGTGCAGAAGTCACCCATTCTGGCTACGATAGGATCTGTTGCATTGAGCACGGCAGCGCCAGTTGGGGCAACGTTTTGAACAATGACACGCTTCAGAATTGCTAAGTCCTCTACGCTGGTAATGTAGTTCAGTCCTAGGTGGTCACCTTCACCGATATTGGTCACAACAGCTACTTCACAACGGTCAAAGCCAAGACCCTCTCGCAACATGCCGCCGCGAGCAGTTTCGAGTACAGCGGCATCAACATCGGGATGCATGAGCACATTGCGAGCACTCTTGGGGCCGCTGCAATCACCAGAATCAATTAAACGATGGTTAATGTATACGCCATCGGTAGTTGTCATGCCCACGCGTAAACCGGTCTCATTGAGTAAATGAGATATGAGGCGCACGGTAGTGGTTTTGCCATTAGTGCCTGTAACAGCTACCACTGGAATACGTCCATCCTCACCCAATGGGTACATCATATTGATGATGTCTTCACCTACAGGTCGGCCCTTGCCATATGAGGGCTTGAGATGCATCCGTAATCCAGGCGCTGCATTGACTTCCACAATGCCACCACCTTGCGGCTCTAGAGGTTTGTAAATTGCCTCGCACAAAATATCAACACCCGCAATATCCAACCCAATCATTTGGGCAGCAGCAATTGCACTCGCCGCTACATCGGGGTGTACATCATCAGTCACATCAGTGGCAGTGCCGCCGGTGCTAAGGTTGGCGTTATTTCGGAGTAAAACGCGCTCACCCGTCTTGGGGATGTATTGCGGGCTTAGGCCATTGCTGGCTAGATGCGCAAGCGCGATGTCATCAAAACGAATCTTGGTTAATGCAGTTGCATGACCATCACCACGCAATGGATTTTTGTTCTCTAGATCAACTAACTCTGATACGGTATGTTTGCCGTCACCAACCACTTGAGCCGGCTCTCGGCGCGCTGCAGCAGAGAGGCGATTACCCACCACCAGCAAGCGGTAGTCAGCTCCAGGGAGATAACGCTCGACAATGGTTTGGCGTCCAAAAGCCTGGGTGACAATAAAGCCAGCGCGAACCTCTGCTTCAGTTTGAATATTGGCAACAACCCCTTTGCCTTGATTGCCATCTTTAGGCTTCAGAACAATGGGGCCACCAATTTTTTGAGCAGCGCGCCATGCATCATCCGCAGTAGTAACGACTTCACCAGTGGGAATAGAAACTCCTGCAGCTGCCAATAAGTTTTTGGTGAGTTCCTTATCTTGTGCAATTGCTTCTGCAATCGCGCTAGTGTCGCTAGTCTCTGCTGCCTGAATGCGTTTTTGCTTGCTACCCCAGCCAAACTGCACCATGCTGCCTTCAGTCATACGGCGGTAGGGAATATTTCTTTGTACGGCAGCATCGACGATAGAACCAGTGCTAGGTCCTAGACGAACATCTTCATACAAAGCTTCTAATTCTGAGAGGGCCGCAGCTAAATCAAAAGGCACATCACTCAGGGTTGCTTGAATGAGCCCAAAAGCAAAGTCAAAAGCCATGCGCCCAACAACTTCTTCGGTGTATTCCACGACGACTTGATAGACGCCGACATCAACCGTTTGTACTGTGCGGCTAAAAGTGACTGGGCAACCTGCTTGAGA
>NZ_NCFJ01000320.1:0-2972 GCF_002281105.1 Polynucleobacter sp. 35-46-11 | reverse complement strand
TGATTTCATTCGTGCCTGTGCTCAAAGTGGTAAGCCAGTGAATTTCAAGAAGGGTCAATTTTTATCCCCTCATGAAATGTTGAATGTCATTGATAAAGCTCGTGCAGCTGCAGTAGAAGCAAGTCTTCCAGATCAATTTATGGTTTGTGAGCGTGGCGCTTCATTCGGTTATAACAACCTAGTTTCTGATATGCGTAGCTTAGCCATTTTGCGTGAAACAAAGGCTCCGGTTGTGTTTGACGCTACTCATTCAGTGCAATTGCCTGGTGGTCAAGGCAATGCGAGTGGTGGGCAACGCGAGTTTGTGCCAGTGCTGGCCCGTGCCGCCGTTGCAGTTGGCATTAGTGGCTTATTTATGGAGACACATCCAGATCCAGCTAAAGCGCTTTCAGATGGTCCGAATGCCGTACCACTCAATCGTATGAAAGAGTTGCTTGAATCTTTGGTGGCGATTGATTCGGTTGTTAAGAAGCCTGGATTATTTTTAGAAGATAGTTTCAAGTAACACCCCAAATTCATTTTTACTTAGGAGAAGGTGCATGAGCGCCATTGTTGACATTATCGGTAGAGAAGTTTTAGATTCACGTGGAAATCCCACGGTTGAGTGCGATGTCTTGCTTGAGTCTGGTGTTATGGGGCGTGCAGCAGTTCCTTCAGGCGCTTCAACTGGTTCACGTGAAGCCATTGAGCTTCGCGATGGAGATAAAGAGCGTTACTTAGGCAAAGGCGTTCTTAAGGCCGTTCAAAATATTAATATTGAGATTGCTGAATCAGTCTTAGGTCTTGATGCAAGTGAGCAAGCATTTCTTGATCACACCTTAATTGAATTAGACGGGACTCATAATAAGGCTCGCTTAGGTGCTAACGCAACTCTAGCCGTCTCTATGGCTGTAGCACGCGCTGCTGCAGAAGAAGCTGGCTTGCCTTTGTATCGTTATTTTGGCGGATCAGGCGGTATGCAGTTACCAGTCCCAATGATGAATATCGTCAATGGTGGAGCACACGCCAATAACAGCTTAGATATTCAAGAATTCATGGTGATGCCAGTCGGGGCTCAAAGTTTCCGTGAAGCCCTTCGTTGTGGCGCTGAAATCTTTCATGAATTGAAGAAAATCATCGGCGCACAAGGTATGCCAACCACTGTTGGTGATGAGGGTGGCTTTGCTCCGAACTTTAAGAGTAATCAAGAGTGCTTGCAGACGATCATGAAGGCAATTGAGGGTGCCGGCTATCAAGCCGGTGAAGATGTCCTATTAGCCTTGGATTGTGCCGCTAGTGAGTTCTATAAAGATGGTAAGTACCACTTATCAGGCGAAGGTTTACAGTTAAGTTCGAGCGAATTCTCAGACTACCTCGGCAACCTTGCCGATCAATTCCCAATCGTGTCGATTGAGGATGGTATGCATGAGAGTGACTGGGATGGATGGGCTGACATCACTCAAAAATTGGGTAAGAAAATCCAATTAGTTGGGGATGATCTCTTTGTTACCAACACGCGCATTCTTAGAGAGGGCATTGAGAAGGGTATTGCCAACTCCATCCTCATTAAGATTAATCAAATTGGTACATTGACTGAGACCTTTGCTGCAATTGAAATGGCTAAGCGTGCTAATTACACTGCAGTGATTTCTCATCGCTCCGGTGAAACAGAAGACAGCACAATTGCTGATATTGCTGTTGGTACCAATGCTGGCCAGATCAAGACTGGTTCTTTGTCTCGATCTGATCGTATTGCTAAGTACAACCAGTTATTGCGTATTGAAGAAGACTTGGGTGATGTTGCAAGCTACCCAGGAAAATCGGTTTTCTACAATCTCAAGCGCTGATCATTGGCTAGCTTTTAGTCTATGCGTATCGCCATCTACTCAATGCTGTTATTGCTGATTGCAATACAGTACCCACTCTGGTTGGGGAAGGGTGGATGGCTCAAGGTTTACGAAATGGAGAGGCAACTCGATTTGCAGAGGGCTAAGAATAGCCTACTCAGCTTGCGCAATGCCAAACTCACTGGTGATGTTAAGGATTTAAAAGAGGGCACTCGGGCAATTGAAGAGCGTGCTCGCGTTGAACATGGCATGATCAAGGAAGGCGAGTTTTTTGTACAAATTTTGCCAACTGAAAAACCCACTACAAATGATGCGGATGGCGTAAAGCCTACAAGTGCTAAACGCTAGTCCTGCATCCTAATGTCCGCTTGATGGCGGTCTTGTTGCGTCTGCTAATAAATCTGTCTTAAAAACTTGTCTGCAATCTACGGCGTCAAAGCGATAGGCTTTAGAGCAAAAATCACACTCGGTCTCTACAGCACCTTGCTCTGCAAGAATGCTTTCAACTTCCTCTTCGCCCAGCATTCTGAGGACATCAGCCACCTTGGCCCGAGAACAACGGCAACCAAAGCGAACAGGGCGAACTGGGAAACTGCGAACACCACTTTCTGTAGACTCTTCTAAAAAGAGACGGCGTAAGATAGTTTCGGGTGAAAGAGTTAGCAATTCTTCATTAGTGATGGTCTCACCAAGAGTCTGAATTCTGGTCCAACCTTCAGCGGCAAGTTGGGGGTCTAGGTGGGCATGACCTCCGGAGTCGGGCAAGCGCTGCAAAAGTAATCCACCGACATGGGTGTCGTTTGAAGCCAACCAAATACGGGTGTCTAGCTGTTCTGAATTTTGCATGTACAAAGCGATGGCTTCAGCAGCACTTGTAACAGGCTTAATAACCGTACCACGATGTTCCTGGAGTGCCACAATGCCTTGATAGGGAGCTTGACCAGGTTGGCGATCAGAAGGGTCAAGAGTAATCACCAGGCGCCCAGTATTGTCAGCATCCAGCAATTCACCTAGTGTGGCGTTGGGCTCAATACTATCTGCCTCTACGGAGAGCTTTACCGTAGCGCGAATAGTCAGATCAGACTTACATTCAACCACGAGAAGCTGAATTGGACCTTTACTCTGAGCTTGAATAATCAAGGTCCC
>NZ_NCFJ01000034.1:0-16930 GCF_002281105.1 Polynucleobacter sp. 35-46-11 | reverse complement strand
CGCAACCCGGCTAAATGCCTTTTTGCTGGAATTTGGGGATGGGCTTAACATATAACGATTAAACCATACGCATAAAATCCCTTCCACTATGGATGATCGTTCCCGCGCCTTACTGAAAACCCTTATCGAGCGCTATATCGAAGAGGGGCAGCCTATTGGCTCTCGCACCCTGTCTCGTTTCTCGGGGCTGGATCTTTCTGCGGCCACGATTCGTAATGTCATGGCGGATTTAGAGGAAATGGGCCTGGTCACCAGCCCCCATACATCTGCCGGTCGCATACCAACCCCAAGAGGCTATCGTCTCTTCGTGGATACGATGGTGACGGTTCGCCCTTTAGAGGAAATCGCTGCCCGTGAGATGGAAAAAGGGCTTTTGCCCGACTCTCCACAAAGGGTGCTGAACTCTGCTGCTCAAATTCTGTCTAATTTGACCCATTTTGCCGGGGTAGTGATGACGCCCAAGCGAGCACAAGTATTCAAGCACATCGAGTTTTTGCGCCTTGGCGAAGGCAAGATTTTGCTCATCATGGTGACCCCTGAGGGCGATGTGCAAAACCGCATCCTCCCTACTATGCAGGACTACACCCCAAGTCAGCTGGTGGAAGCGGGCAATTACATCAATACGCAATTTGCCGGCAAGAGTTTTGCTGAGGTACGCGCACACCTTGCCTCCGATCTGGATAACCTGCGTAGTGATATTTCTGGTTTGATGGCCTTGGCGCTGCACAGCGGCGTTAGTGATTACGGCATGGGTCAAGGGGATATGCTGCTTTCTGGCGAGCGACGCCTGCTGAATGTCGGTGACCTCAGCACCAATTTAGATAAGCTGCGCAAGATGTTCGACATGCTGGAGCAAAAGTCGGTACTCATGCAGCTACTGGATGTGTCGAGTCATGCAGACGGTATTCAAATCTTTATTGGCGGTGAAAGTGATTTACTGCCATACGAAGATTTGGCGGTCATTAGCGCACCCTATAGTGTGGATGGTCAGGTGGTTGGAACTCTCGGCGTTATTGGCCCCACTCGCATGGCATACGATCGGGTGATTCCGATTGTCGATATCACCTCTAAGTTGTTATCAGGCGCATTAAGTTCCCCAGTGAACTTTTAATAGCCATTATTTTTTTAGTTCTCTTTTTACGATGGATCCCTCTTGAATCAAAATCCCCACTTACGCCCCTCTAAGACAGCAGTGCTATTGCTGAACTTAGGCACTCCATCTGCACCAACTGCTAAAGCAGTGAGGTCTTATTTAAAAGAATTTCTATCCGATCCCCGTGTCGTAGAAATTCCCCGCATTATTTGGTGGTGCATTTTGAACGGCATTATTTTGCCGATTCGTAGTGGTGCATCTGCAAAGAAATACGCCTCCATTTGGTTGCCAAAATTAGGTTCCCCATTGATGCATTACTCACGTCTGCAAGCCAAAGAGTTGGGTGAGAAATTTGCTAATCACGGTGAGGTCGTGTTGGTGGATTTAGCTATGCGTTATGGTGAGCCTTCAACACAGCAAGCTCTGGAAGCCTTGCAGGCACAGGGCATGGAACGTCTCTTGTTACTGCCGCTGTATCCGCAGTATTCGGCGACAACAACGGCTTCCAGTTTTGATGAAGTGTTTCGTGTTCTCGGAACTTGGCGTAACCAACCTGAGCTGCGCTTGGTAAAGCACTATCACGACAACCCTGCTTACATCACTGCACTACGCGACCAAGTGCTCGGCGCATGGGACAAGAATGGACGCCCAGATTTCGCTGCTGGAGATCGCCTTGTGATGTCTTTTCATGGCCTGCCTAAGCGCAATTTAATGAAAGGCGATCCCTATCATTGTGAGTGCTTGAAAACTGGTCGTCTGCTTGGTGAGTCTTTAGGCCTAGAGCCTGGACAATACTTGGTCACTTTCCAATCTCGCTTTGGTAAAGCCGAGTGGCTTAAGCCTTACACCGCTCCAATGATTGAAGAGCTGGGTAAACAAGGTTGCAAGCGAGTCGATATTTTTTGTCCAGGCTTTCCGGCGGATTGCCTTGAGACTCTAGAAGAGATTGCTATGGAAGCACGCGAGATCTTTTTGGAGCATGGTGGTAAGGATTACCGCTACATACCTTGTCTCAATAGCAACCCAAAATGGATTGATGCGATGTATGACATTGCCCAGCAGCATTTATCTGGTTGGAGCTTGGGCGTAGAGTCTGATGCAGTATTGCAGGAACGTGACCGCTTGGTTGAGTTGGCTAAAGCCAGAATTGCTTAAAAACCAGTGCACTTGAAATTGCGTTAATCGGCCCCATATTGTTGAGAAGTAGCCATTCTGATAGAAAAGTGAATTTGTACCCATGACCCAAGAAAATCAAAATCCATCTCCTGAGCAGGAAAATATTGCCGCCGATCCTCGGACTGAGGGTAGTGCCGATGCAGCTAATGCACCCGATGAAGTAAAGACCCCAGAGCAAGATATTGCAGAGTTGAATCAAAAGTTAACAGAGATGCAAGATAACTATCTCCGCGCCAAGGCCGAAGGTGAAAACATTCGCCGCCGTGCTGCTGAAGACATCTCTAAGGCGCATAAGTTTGCGATTGAGAGTTTTGCTGAGCATCTCGTGCCAGTAACGGATAGCTTGTACGCAGCCTTGAACGCAGAGGCAGTCGATGCCAAAGCCTTTAAAGAAGGCTTGGAGATCACCCTGAAACAACTGCTCTCAGCCTTTGAAAAAGGCCGTATGACCGAGATCAATCCTGCTGTAGGCGATAAGTTTGACCCTCACCACCATCAAGCTATTGCCTCCGTGCCTTCGGATCAAGAAGCCAATACTGTAGTTTCAGTGCTTCAGAGGGGTTACTCCATCGCTGATCGGATTCTGCGTCCAGCCTTAGTAACCGTGAGCGCGCCCAAATAGGGTATTCAAACCCCTAAACCGGGGATTTTTGATGAAATAGCGGGATAAAAAGGCAGAAATCTGCCTTTTTTGCTTTTTAGCCCTTGAATTCCCTCTTTTTGACCCCATTTATTGAATATCGATTTATCCGCAGTATTACGAAATTACACATAACTTAATTTTTGGAGCCATTATGGGAAAGATTATCGGAATTGACTTAGGAACCACGAACTCGTGCGTTTCGGTTGTAGAAAACAATGCACCTAAAGTTGTTGAGAATGCTGAAGGCGGTCGTACAACTCCATCCATCATTGCTTACGTTGAAGACGGTGAAGTGTTGGTTGGCGCGCCTGCAAAACGCCAATCAGTTACCAATCCTAAAAACACCATCTATGCAGTGAAGCGTTTGATGGGCCGTAAATTTACCGATGCTGAAGTACAAAAAGATATCGGTTTGATGCCTTACAAGATTGTTCAGGCGGATAACGGTGATGCTTGGGTTGAAGCGCGCGATAAAAAAATGGCACCACAACAAGTGTCAGCAGAAATTCTGCGCAAAATGAAAAAGACTGCCGAAGATTATCTCGGTGAAGAAGTGACTGAGGCAGTGATTACTGTTCCCGCTTACTTCAACGATAGCCAACGTCAAGCAACGAAAGATGCTGGCCGTATCGCTGGTTTAGATGTGAAGCGCATCATCAATGAGCCAACTGCAGCGGCATTAGCGTTTGGCTTAGACAAGCAAGACAAAGTAGATCGTAAGATCGCTGTGTATGACTTGGGCGGCGGTACGTTCGACGTATCCATTATTGAGATTGCTAACGTTGACGGTGAGAAGCAGTTTGAAGTGCTCTCTACTAACGGCGATACCTTCTTGGGTGGCGAAGACTTTGACCAACGCATCATTGATTGGATTATTGCTGAGTTCAAGAAAGAGCAAGGCGTAGATTTGAGTAAAGACGTATTGGCATTGCAACGTTTGAAAGACGCTGCTGAAAAAGCCAAGATCGAGTTGTCATCTGCACAACAAACTGAAATCAATTTGCCATACGTGACTGCTGATGCAGGCGGTCCTAAGCATTTGAACTTGAAGCTTACTCGCGCCAAGTTGGAGTCTTTGGTAGAAGAGTTGATCAACCGTACGGCTGGTCCTTGCTTAACTGCTATCAAAGATGCCGGCGTGAATGTAGCTGACATTGATGACGTCATTTTGGTTGGTGGTCAAACCCGCATGCCTGCTGTTCAGGACAAGGTAAAAGAGATCTTCGGTAAAGAGCCACGTAAAGACGTGAACCCTGACGAAGCGGTTGCTGTTGGTGCAGCTATTCAGGGCTCTGTGTTGTCTGGCGATCGTAAAGACGTATTGCTCTTGGACGTAACCCCATTGTCATTGGGTATCGAAACCTTGGGTGGCGTGATGACTAAGATGATTCCGAAGAACACAACTATTCCTACCAAGCATTCACAGGTTTACTCCACAGCGGAAGATAACCAGCCTGCGGTAACCATTAAGTGTTTCCAGGGTGAGCGTGAGATGGCTGCTGCTAATAAATTACTCGGTGAGTTTAATTTGGAAGGTATTGCTCCAGCGCAACGCGGTATGCCACAAATTGAAGTGACTTTTGATATCGATGCTAACGGTATTTTGCACGTAGCTGCAAAGGACAAGACGACTGGCAAAGAAAATAAGATCACTATCAAGGCAAACTCTGGTTTAACTGAAGAAGAAATTCAACGCATGGTGAAAGATGCTGAAGCAAATGCCGATGAAGATAAAAAAGCATTGGAATTGGTAACGGCGCGTAACACTGCTGATGCTTTGGCCCATTCAACCAAGAAAGCTTTGGAAGAGCATGGTTCTGCTTTAGAGGCTTCTGAGAAAGAAGCAATTGAAGCTGCTTTGAAAGAATTGGATGAGGCAATCAAGGGTAGCGATAAGGCTGCAATTGAAGCTAAGACTGAGGCTTTGGGCAAGGCAAGTCAGAAGTTGGGCGAAAAAGCTATGGCTGCTGAACAAGCTAAAGCTAGTGGTGCCACTCCTGGCGCAGCCCCTGGTGGCGCGCAAGCCGCCGCTCCGGATGCTGACGTAGTGGATGCAGACTTCAAAGAAGTGGATGACAAGAAGTAATCCCTTATATTGAAAGTCATTTAACGTAGTTTAGAAGTGCTTAAATAACAAGTCGGCCTCGTGCCGACTTGTGTCATTCAGGTTGTTGAGAGGAATTTTGTGCCTAAAAGTAAACGCGATTATTACGAAGTGCTTGGTGTTGCGAAAGGTGCCGGCGATGAGGAGCTAAAAAAAGCTTATCGAAAAATGGCGATGAAGCATCACCCTGATCGCAATCCCGATAGCAAAACGGCGGAAGCGCAATTCAAAGAAGTTAAAGAGGCGTACGAAACCCTCACGGATCCCAATAAGCGAGCCGCTTATGATCAATATGGTCATGCGGGCGTGGATCAATCGAGTGGGTTTGGCGGCGGCGGTTTTGGCGGTGGTGGTTTTGCGGATGCCTTCGGCGATATCTTCGGCGACATTTTTGGCCAAGGTGGTGGACGTCAGTCAGGACCTCAGGTTTATAAGGGTGCTGATTTACGTTACAACATGGAAATCACCCTCGAGCAAGCTGCTGAGGGTTACACCACGCAAATTCGGGTACCAAGTTGGAGTGACTGCAAGCCATGTCACGGAACTGGCGCAGAGCCTGGTAGCAAAGCCGAGAGATGTACTACTTGCGATGGTCATGGTCAAGTTCGTATCCAACAAGGATTCTTCTCAATGCAGCAAACTTGTCCCAAGTGCCGCGGTACGGGCGAGTACATTCCTAAGCCATGCAAAACTTGCCATGGTAGCGGTAAGCACAAAGAACAAAAAACACTCGAAATCAAAATCCCTGCGGGTATAGATGACGGCATGCGCGTGCGCTCTGTTGGAAACGGCGAGCCAGGCGTCAATGGCGGACCCTCTGGAGATCTCTATGTCGAAGTGAGAGTGAAACCCCATAAGGTGTTTGAGCGTGATGGCAGTGATTTGCATGTCCAAATGCCAATCTCGTTTGCAACTGCAACGATTGGTGGTGATATTGAAGTGCCAACGCTTTCAGGACGTGTGGAGTTTCCGATTCCTGAGGGTACGCAGACTGGCAAAACATTCCGTTTGCGCAACAAAGGAATTAAAGGATTGCGCTCTACGATGGTGGGCGATCTCTTTGTGCATGTTGCCGTTGAGACTCCGGTTAAGTTGACTGATGAGCAGAAAAAATTACTGAAGAAGTTTGATGACAGCCTGAAGTCAGGTGGCGATAAGCACAACCCACATCAAAAGGGTTGGTTTGACGGTGTAAAGAGTTTTTTTAGTTAACTAGTAATTCAAGCTTATCCAGCAAAGCCATGTTCGGGTCCGGGGAACTTTCCGGATTTCACTTCTCGAACATAGGCTTTGACTGCCGCCTCAATTGAGGCATGACCATCCAAAAAGTTTTTGACAAACTTTGGTGGTTTTCCAGGGCTGATGCCCAACATATCTTGCAGTACCAATACTTGGCCAGAGCAATCTGCTCCCGCACCAATTCCAATGGTGGGGATGGAAAGTGATTCGGTAATAAGTTTGCCCAATGAAGATGGAATTGCCTCAAGAACGATCATTTGTGCACCAGCTTGCTCGCAAGCAATGGCTTGTTCAAGCATGAGGCTTGCAGCATCTTTTGATTTACCTTGAACTTTATAGCCACCCAAAATATGAACGGACTGAGGTAGTAAACCCAGGTGCGCACAAACAGGAACACTGCGTTCCACTAAATACTGAATGATGTCGATTTGCCAATCACCACCTTCAAGCTTAACCATATCAGCGCCGGCACGCATCAGTTCTGCTGATGAATCTAAGGCTTGAACAGGATCGCCATAGCTGGCAAAAGGGAGATCGGCAATGATGAAGGCATGAGAGTTGGCGCGGGCTACACATTCGGTGTGATACGCCACTTGTTCAACAGTAACGGGTGTTGTACTAGAGTGACCTTGAATCACATTGCCAAGGGAATCCCCAATCAGGATGGTTTCGACTCCGCAGCGATTTAGTAAGGCGGACATCGTTGAATCGTATGCCGTCAGCATAGCAATTTTTTCACCCTCAGCACGCATGGAGAGGAGCTTAGAAATCGTAATTGGCTTTTCGCCTTGTAAGTAACCCATGGCGTGAGTTTAATGAATTAATGCGCTGATTGGCTATAAACGTCTTTTTCAACGCAATTACAGTTGCGGCAAGGGAGTTTTTCAATGCGCTGATCAGCTACATTAGGTAAGTAGGACTTGAGTTCACCCCAATTGGGCAAAAAGAAATCTGGGGCAATTTCCAGCAAAGGCAATAGAACAAAAGAGCGCTCAATGATTCGAGGGTGGGGAATGGTGAGCTCAGTATCTGTTTGAGTTACACCTTCAAATGCCAGAATGTCCAAATCAATCGTGCGGGGTGCATTTGCATAGGGACGCTCACGGCCGAACTCCTGCTCTACTGCTTGACAGACATGCAATAAGCCATAAGGGCTGAGTTGCGTTTCAATTTCAATCACAGAATTAATATAGTCGCCCCCGGTAGCTTGAAAGGGCGCGCTTTGGTAGAAGCAGCTTTTGGCTAGGATTTGGAGTTCGCAGCGCTGCGCAAGGCACACGATCGCATCAGTAATAAGCTGACGTGTGTCACCGATATTGCCACCAAATCCAATAAAAGCTCGAGCCATGCTTATTCCAAACGAGAGAAATTACGCGAAACTACCGAATCTACTTTACTGAATTTTTCTCAAGTCTGCTTAGTCCATTGCACCCTCAGTGGGCGCAGCAGATTTGGGTTTTCTGCGGCGGCGGCGTTTTGCGGGTGCAGCGCTATTGCCAGTCTCATTTTTGACGCTAGCCATTAAAGCTTCTTGACCATCTAGATCGGTAGCGATGAAATCACTCCACCATTGACCTAGGGATGGGTTTTTCTCGCCGGTAGCGCAGCGCAACAACATAAAATCATAACCCGCTCTAAAGCGTGGGGATTCAATCAGGCGATAGGGGTAGCGTCCAACACGCTTTTCAAAGCGGGGCTGCATAGACCAGATTTCCCGCATATCACTTTCGAAGCGACGCTGGATCACCATGCCACTACTTTGACTTGCAATGGTTTCATCCATCGCATCATGCAGTGCGGGAATGTTGGAAATTCCTTTGGCGATATTCTTTTTCCAATTACTTAGCAGGTCCGGCCATAACAAAGTCGCAAATAAGAAGCCAGCTGAAACGCTTTTGCCTGATTGAATGCGCTGATCAGTATTGGCGAGGGCAATGCGAACAAAATTATTTGCTTCTTTGGAGTCTGCACTTTGATCCAGGATGTGATCGAGTAAAGGTAGGAGGCCATGGTGTAGTCCTGCATCTTTCAAGCCTTGAATTGCGGCCCATGAATAACCGGACATGAGTAGCTTGAGGATTTCATCAAAGAGGCGAGCAGATGGAACGTCATGAATCAACTTACCCAATTTATCGATAGGTGCGCGCGTAGCGGTATCTAGAGTGAAGCCTGTTTTGGCAGCAAAACGAATGGCGCGCAACATCCGTATCGGATCTTCGCGATAGCGCTTAGCGGGATCACCAATCATCCGCAAAGTTTTCTTCTGCATATCAGCCATACCGCCGTGATAGTCGAGCACGGTTTCAGTTGCGGGATCGTAGTACATCGCATTAATACTGAAATCTCTGCGTGCAGCATCTTCATGTTGGCTGCCCCAAACGTTGTCACGCAGGATGCGGCCATTTTCAGCGACATGCTCGCCAGCGTTCTCCAATAGGGCTCTGAAGGTAGATACCTCAATGATTTCAGGTTGGCCTTTGCCAAAGAAAGTCACATGCACAATCTGAAAGCGACGACCAATCAGGCGCGCCTTGCGGAATAACTTTTGTACCTGCTCTGGTGTTGCATTAGTTGCCACATCAAAATCTTTTGGACCAATTCCTAAAGCCAAATCTCGAACTGCGCCACCGACAATAAAAGCATCATAGCCAGCCTGCTGCAATGTTTGGGTCACCTTCACGGCATTTTTAGATAGCAAATGCGGGTCAATGCGGTGAGATTTTTTAGGGATTCGTTTCGGCGCGCCAGAAGTATGGGCTGCAGTATGTCGGACCATCGGGTCACGACGCAAAATACGTTTAATAAATTTGGTAATCATGCAAACAGTTCAAGTATGGGCCAGTGACGTTTTGAAGCTTCATCACGTAGGCGAGCATCTGGATTGGTAGCAACAGGATTGCTAACTTTTTCCAGGAGAGGTAAATCGTTCATGGAATCTGAATAAAAATAACTTTGTGGCATCTGATTCAGTGCGAGATTTTGAGTGGCAAGCCAATCATGCACTCGTTGAATCTTGCCTTCCCGAAAACTCGGAATACCTTTGACTTCGCCAGTGAAATCAGCAAGAGGGTTATCCCCCACAGTGGCAGGTTCAGTGGCTACGAGATGTTCGATACCAAAACTCTCCACGATAGGGCGAGTAACAAAGCTATTGGTTGCAGTGACAACGCAGCAAAGATCACCAGCATCTTGGTGGCGTTTGACTAGATCAATCGCATGTTGACGCAGTTGACCAGTAATTACTTCTTTCATAAAAGCGTCATGCCACTCTTTGAGTTGTTCGCGAGAATGTTCTGAGAGTGGCTTTAAAGCAAAGCGCAAAAACTCTTGGATGTTGAGCTTGCCATCTTTGTAATCTTGGTAGAAGCGTTCATTTTGCTGGGCATAGTACTTACTATCCACTACGCCAATGCGTGCCAAGAATTGACCCCATTCGTAATCGCTATCGCAGGGGAGAAGAGTGTGATCTAAGTCGAAAAGGGCTAATTGGGTCACGAATTGAATATGAATTAATTTATTTTGGCTGCAAGAGCTCTCGTACGAGAGGCAAAGTGACAGCACGTTTTGTTTCTAGTGAATAAGCATCCAAAGCATCAATCAAGGCCATTAGGTTGGGCATATCGCGATAGAAGCGATTTAATAACCAAGGTAATACATCTGGCGATAAAACCAAGCCGCGCGCTTGCGCCGCTTGTTGTAGTGCCTCTATTTTCTCATCATCGCCCAAAAGGTGAGTTTGAAAGATCAAACCCCACCCCAGGCGGGTGCGAAGGTCTTCTCTGAGCCTTAATGCGCCAGGGGCTGCATTGCCAGCCATAAAAATATGAACTGCTTTGCTGCCCTGAATGGCATTCAGAATGCGAAATAAAGAGGCTACCAAGCGCTCATCGAGCCGATCTACGTCATCAACGGTAATGACCGATGGTGTATCGCTCACGCAGAGGGCGGGCAGACTTTCTTCCAGACGTACCCAAGAAATGGGTTCATTGGGGGCGAGGAGAAAGTGCTTCAGCCCTAGTTGCTGGGCGGCATCACCAATGGCGCTGAGTAAATGGGTGCGACCAGAGCCTTCTGGCCCCCACCAATAGATCCAGCGTTGATTTAGGGGGTTTTCACCAGCTTGTCTTGGAGCATGTATTTGCCAGGATTTAGCTAAAGCTAACAAAGTAGAGTGCAGAGCTAGATTTTCTCCGGCTAAAAAATTACTTAAGCTGGGTTTAGGCGTATGACCGATGTCGAGCGCAAACTGTTTTGGTAGTGAGGGGCTATTCATTACTGCGGATGCTTACTTTTGATACCACGGGCTTTGCGTATAGCGTGACCAACCATATTGCAGAAGCACTAAGCCAACTGCACTTGTTGGCAATGCAAGTAGAACGCCAAAGAAGCCAAATAAATTTCCAAACAGCAGTAAGGCAAAGAGAACGGCAACTGGATGAAGACCAATACGCTCGCCCACTAGGCGAGGCGTGAGGAAGAAACCTTCAATGAATTGACCCAGGCCATATAGCACCAGGACGCTGATGATTGCACCGCCAGGCCCAAATTGTAAAAGGGCTGCAAGGATAGTCAGGGTGAAGCCCAAGGCAATGCCAATGTAGGGAATCACAATCATCAGCGCAGTGAAGACGCCTAATGCTGTGGCGCCTTTAATGCCGATCACGCTTAAGCCAACGCTATAAAAAATAGACATGATGGAAATGACGATCAGCATGCCTCGGAGATATTGCGATAGCAGACCATCCGCATGCAAAGCTAGGTGATGAACAGTTTCTTGCGCACGCAGCGGAACAATTTTTCTGACCAGCTGAAAAAAATGATCCCAATCGATCAGCAAATAAAACATCACAAACAAAATTAGGACTGCATTTACGAAGCCAGCAATCACAGAGCTGCCAGATGTCAGAACCGTCTCCAGTGTGGAGGACATGAGGGCATCAGAATTGTCGTTAAAGTGCTCGGTAATCTTTTGGGTAGCGCTGGTTTTGAGGGTGCCCCAATCCACATTGATGTGAAATTCGCTTAATTTGGGCCCAAGCCAAGATTGGGTATTTTGGATCCAGGTTGGAAATTGAGTCTTGATGAGGGGAATTTCAGTTTTAAGGAGGGTGATAAAGAGGGTCAAAATCGAAAATACGACTGCCAGGCCAACAATCATCGCAATCCCAGCGGCTAGCGCGCGGGGTAGGCTATGCCTCTCAAGCCACAAGCAAACTGGGCGTAAGGCATAAGCCAGAATAAATGCGGTTAAAAAAGGGGTAAAAATTTCAGCCATCGTGCTCGAATCCTCTAGAATTCAATGATTCTACCGACCAAGTAGCGTTTCTTACTAATCTTCTATTTCTGCCATGAACTCATCTACCAATTCTTCCTCCAAAGGCCTTTCCTACCGTGACGCTGGTGTCGATATCGACGCTGGGGATGATTTGGTTGATCGTATTAAGCCCTTAGCCAAGAAAACCATGCGCGAAGGCGTATTGGCTGGGATTGGCGGCTTTGGCGCCCTATTTGAGGTGCCAAAGCGCTATAAAGAGCCGGTGCTGGTATCGGGTACCGATGGTGTTGGTACAAAGCTTAGATTAGCCTTTGAGTGGAACCGTCACGATACGATCGGTCAAGATTTGGTGGCAATGAGTGTAAACGACATTTTGGTGCAGGGTGCTGAACCCCTCTTCTTCTTGGATTACTTTGCCTGCGGCAAGCTCACTGTAGATACTGCAGCAACTGTAGTTGGCGGCATTGCTAAAGGTTGTGAGTTATCTGGTTGTGCGCTCATTGGCGGTGAAACCGCTGAGATGCCTGGTATGTATCCCCCAGGTGAATATGATTTGGCCGGCTTTGCTGTTGGTGCAGTTGAAAAATCCAAAATCATTACTGGTGCAACGATTGCCCCGGGCGATGTCGTTTTGGCAATTGCTTCGAGCGGCGCGCATTCCAACGGCTATTCATTGGTTCGTAAAATTATTGAGCGTGCTGGCGCAAAGCCAAATGATGATTTGGGGGGACGTCCCTTGGGTGATGTCGTAATGGCTCCTACGCAAATTTATGTGAAGCCACTCTTAAAGCTGATCAATGAAATTAATGTGAAGGGTATGGCCCATATTACTGGCGGTGGTTTAGTGGATAACGTGCCGCGCGTACTCCCAGAAAATACGCAAGCTGTATTACATCGTGATAGCTGGCAAATGCCGGAACTCTTCCGCTGGTTGCAGATGAAGGGTGGCGTAGCTGATGCAGAAATGGTGCGTGTATTTAACTGCGGTATTGGCATGGTGGTGATTGTGTCTACTGACCAAGCGGATGTTGCAATCCAATCGCTCAAGGCTGAAGGTTTACATGCTTGGACTGTTGGCGAGGTTGTAGAGCGCCCAGCTGGTGCACCACAAACCATCGTTATTTAATGCACGGTATAAGTCTATTTAGTTAGGCTTTTCTTGCAGTACTCTAGGGCCGCCTTCAACTCGTCTGGGTTGAAGGGGTCAAATGTTTTTCTTCCCGCAATCGCACGCAACCAAGTCAACTGTCGTTTACCAAGCTGCCGGGTAGCTGCCAACGCTTTGTAGCGCATTTCAGCGTGATCTACTTCCCCTGATAAATATTCCCACACTTGTCGATAGCCTACTGAGCGAATGGCTGGTAGATCGCCATGTAAATCTGGATTTTTTTTGAGCAATTGAACCTCTTCTAATAATCCTCCAGCAAGCATTTCATCGAAGCGCTTTTCCAGGCTCTGATGGAGGCGCGAGCGATCGCTGGGCTCTAGTGAGATCAGGCCAATCCACTCCGGAATGGCAGAGCCTTCTCGGCCATCCTCGCTCGGCGAATCTGCCAATAGATCTGACATGGGTTTGCCGGTAATTTCATAAACCTCTAAAGCACGTTGCACGCGTTGAGAGTCATTGGGCTGTAAACGTGTGGCGGTAACGGGGTCTACTTTGGCTAGTTCAGCATGCATCGCAGGCCAGCCAATCGCCTTGCCTTGCTCATCGAGACGGGCGCGGATCTCTGGATCAGCCGGCGGTAGAGAGGAGAGGCCGTATGCCCAGGCTCGCCAATACAACATCGTGCCACCCACTACAACGGGAATATTTCCGCGCGCACGAATTTCTTCGCATAGTCGCTTGGCATCGTTTGCGAAGCGCGCAGCAGAATAGGATTCGGTAGGATCCAAGATATCGATCAGGTGGTGCTGAACTGCTGCTTGCTCTAACTTAGTTGGTTTAGCGCTGCCAATATCTAGTCCGCGATATACCAAGGCGGAGTCCATACTGATTAATTCAACGGTTTGACCAATGGATTTGGCATGCTCAGCTAATGCCATTGCGAGATGGGTTTTGCCTGCGCCTGTGGGACCAACGATACAGAGTATGGTTGGCTGATCAGATAAATGCGTAGGCTGAATGTGAAGTTCAGTTTGCATACCGCATTATAGGAATGAAATGTCTCAATCTGTATTGCTAGCCTGTTAATATCCTTGCAACTAATACATGGAGCACGATTTGATCGATACCTTATTGCAGTTAGGTGATTTGCTATTGCACATTGATCGTCATTTAGACGTAGTGATTCAGCAATACGGCTATTGGGCTTATGGCTTACTCTTCGCCATCGTGTTTGCGGAGACTGGCTTAGTGGTTGCTCCTTTTTTGCCAGGTGACTCACTACTGTTCATTGCTGGGGCCTATTGCGCTACTGAGCATTTCAATCTGTGGACGCTTTGCATTGGATTATTAATCGCCGCGATTTCTGGTAATACCGTGAATTACTTTATTGGCCGTTGGATTGGTGAAAGAATTTTTAGTAGTCAATCACGCTGGATTGATCAGGCAGCTTTGCGTAAGACACATTCTTTTTATGAGAAGCATGGCGGCAAAACAATTATCGTGGCGCGCTTTTTACCGATCATTCGTACCTTTGCACCGTTTGTTGCCGGTGTTTCTGCAATGAATTTTTCTCGCTTCCAGTTATTCAATGTGACTGGCGCACTCTTGTGGGTCTTTGGCTTGGTTATTGCTGGCTACTTCTTTGGCAACATTCCCATCATTCGCCAAAACCTGAATGTGATTGTGTTGATTGGTATTGGTGCTGCAGCTATTCCAATCGTGCTAGCTGCTTTGTACAAAATATTTCAACGTAAAAAGAATTAAATCTAGCAAGATTTAAGCGGCTATCTTTTGAGAAATAGCTGCAGCTCTAATTAATGCAGTTTAGTTTGACTCTCGAGAGTAGCGATGTGCTCACGAATGTCTGCCGCGTCTTCAGCGCCAGGCATTTCGCTTAAGTAGCGATGCAGATCAGCTATTGCAGGGCGAACGTACTCTAGTTGCGCAAAGATCAAGCCACGATCACGAACCTCTTCGGTTGAGTCTGGTAACAAGATCACTAGACGTTCCTGGATTCCAAGAAGACGCTCCCAACGCTCATCTTCTGAATAAATCATTTTGAGGTTTCTCATAAAGCGCGAAAGGATTTCTCGAGAACTAGAGGCTCTCAAGAAAATATTGAGTGGCAGACTGAGCTCGCCGCGATAGCCTTTGGCATCCAAGTATGGGTCGAGCATTTCTTGCAATTGATTTTTGGAGAGCGACTCGCCGTTCAATGGATCAATGATGATTTCACCTTGTTGCAAGGAGATGCGCATCATGAAGTGGTTCGGGAAAGACACGCCGCGAATATTCAATCCTATTTGCTGTCCGAGTTCCATCATCAAGATGGCCAGTGAGATTGGAATACCACGACGATTCTCAATGATCTGATGGAGATAAGAATTCTCGGGCGCATAAAAGTCATTCGGGTTCGGACCAAAGCCCAACTCGTTATAAAAGAAATGCTTAAGCAACTGGAGACGCTGAATCGGTGGCGTATCTGGAGTAATGCGTTGCTTGAGTTTATTGCCCCACTGATCAATCTGATCCAGGACTCCTTGAACATCGAGGTCAGGGTAGGCGTGTTGTGCAACCGCAACTACCGCCTCGGTTAAGGGGAAGTGCTCATCCTCAGCGACGAGGGATGTGAAATAGTCGAGTTGTTGTGTTGGCATAAAAGCTATTTTGCATGACGTAGGAATTTTTGCCAGCGGATGCCAACAAGCCCTAAAGCTGCAAAATAAATCACTGCAGCAGCGGCTAACCAGGCAGCTAGTAATCCAACGCGGATCCAGGGACTAGATTGCAGTGCAATCCAATCATGCGCAGTAGCTGCGTAATACAAGAGGAATGCAAAGGGAATTAAGGCAAGTAAGAGTTGACCTAAGTACTTCAACCAAGCGGCGCTAGGTAGGGCGCCACGTCGATGTAGGCCTACCCATAGTAGTGCGGCATTCAAGCAGGCGCCAGCGCCAACGGAGAGTGCAAGCCCTGCATGTCCTAACCAAGGAACAAAAACTAAATTGGCTAATTGGGTTGCTACCAAGACCAGTAGGCCAATCTTGACTGGTGTGCGGATATCTTGGCGTGAGTAAAAACCAGGGGCTAAGATTTTCACCAAAATGAGGCCAATGAGTCCAACACCATAAGCTGCTAGTGCACGCTGTGTCATCAAGACGTCCAAGGCATTGAACTTACCGTAGTGATACAGAACTGCTGCCAGTGGCTCGCCAAAAATAAAGAGGACAAGCGCGCAAGGCGCTGCTAGCAAAAAGGTCAGTTGCAATCCCCAAATCAACAGCTCGCCAGCATGCACCAAATCATTTTTCGCATTTGCCTTACTCAGGCTTGGTAGCAAGACTGTTCCAAGTGCCACCCCCAGGAGGGCTGTTGGAAATTCCATCAGGCGATCTGCATAGGAGAGCCAAGATACGCTGCCCGCCTGCAAACGGGAGGCAATGTTGGTGTTGATGATGAGTGAAATTTGGGCAACGGAGACTGCAAATACGGCCGGCCCCATTAATTTCATGACACGCCTTGCTTCTGGATTTTTAATGGCTGCCTTGATAGCGCCTGGTAAAAGACCCACCTTAGGCAATAGACCCAGGCGGGAGAGTGCTGGAACCTGAATCGCCAGTTGCAAGAATCCGCCCAACAGTACGCCGATGCTCAGGGCGTAGATCGGCTGCTCAAGATGGGGCGCTAAAAAGATAGCGCTACCGATAAGGGCTAAGTTGAGTAAAACGGGTGTAAATGCTGGTACAGCAAAGCGGCCAAAGGTATTCAGGATCCCGGCCGATAGGGAAACCATCGAAATGAGGCCGATGTAGGGAAACATGATGCGGGTCATGACTACGCTCGCCTCATAGGCTGGACTGCCCTCAAAGCCCGTAGCAATCGCCAGAATCAACAGTGGGGCGCCAATGACCCCAAGGAGTACCGTCAGCAGCAAAGCCCAAAATAAGAGCGTAGCAACTGCATTTACGAGGATTTGGGACTGTTTTACATCCCCCTTGCTGGAGATTTCCCCCAAAATCGGCACAAATGCCTGGGAAAAGGCCCCTTCAGCGAAGAGTCTGCGTAGTAAATTGGGGAGCCTGAAGGCCACATTAAAGGCATCTGTCCACTCTGAGGCCCCAAAACTACGGGCAATCAGGGTCTCCCGGAGAAGTCCGGTGATCCTGGAGAGCATCGTGAGGGAGCTGACCTTAGCGGCAGCAGAAAGCAGATTCATGGGCTAATTTTCCCCTATTTATCAAGCGACTGGGCTTTTTTAGTCCTTTAATGTAAAATCTTGGGTTTTGGTGAGT
>NZ_NCFJ01000319.1:0-2976 GCF_002281105.1 Polynucleobacter sp. 35-46-11 | reverse complement strand
GTTAGCCCTTCAATCCAGCCATTGGCGGCAACGAGTTTTTCTGGAGGGAGTAGCTCAGTCAAGATGCCGTACTTTGCTGGTGAATAGCCATTACTAACATTTTTAATTAAGAGACCATCATGGCTTTAGTATCTTTACGACAACTCTTGGATCACGCTGCTGAAAATGGCTATGGCTTGCCAGCATTTAACGTGAACAATTTAGAGCAAGTTACGGCAATTATGGAGGCGGCTAATGAAGCTGATTCCCCAGTCATCATGCAAGCTTCTGCTGGTGCTCGTAAATATGCCGGTGAATCATTCTTGCGTCACTTGATTTCTGCTGCGGTAGAGGCTTACCCACATATTCCAGTCGTCATGCATCAAGATCATGGTCAAAGTCCAGCAGTGTGTATGGCTGCGATTAAGAGCGGCTTTACTAGTGTGATGATGGATGGCTCGCTAGAGGCCGATGGCAAGACAGTTGCCAGTTATGAATACAACGTCGATGTTTCTAGAGAAGTGGTGAAGTTCTCTCACTCGATTGGGGTTACTGTTGAGGCGGAGTTGGGTGTTCTGGGCTCTTTGGAGACTATGCAAGGCGATAAAGAAGATGGTCATGGTGCTGACGGCAAGATGACGCGTGAGCAGTTGCTGACGGACGTTGAGCAAGCTGCAGATTTTGTAAAGGCTACGCAGTGCGATGCCTTGGCGATTGCGATTGGCACTAGTCATGGTGCTTATAAATTTACGAAGAAGCCTACAGGCGACATCTTGGCTATCGAGCGTATTAAAGAAATTCATACACGTATTCCGAATACGCATTTAGTGATGCATGGTTCATCGAGTGTTCCACAAGAGTTGCTTGCTGAGATCCGTGAATTCGGTGGCGATATGAAAGAAACTTATGGTGTACCTGTTGAAGAAATTCAAGAGGGCATCAAGAATGGTGTTCGCAAAATTAATATTGATACCGATATTCGTTTGGCAATGACCGGTGCGATCCGCCGTTATATGTTTGAGAACCCAAGTAAGTTTGACCCACGTGATTACCTCAAGCCCGCACGTGAAGCAGCGAAGAAAGTGTGCATTGCACGCTTTAACGCTTTCGGCAGCTCAGGCCAAGCATCCAAAATTAAGCCAATTCCTCTGGAAAAAATGGCAGAGCTTTACAAGAGTGGCAAATTAGCCCAGATCGTGAAGTGAGATAAATATGCCCGCTTTGTACGCCACCTCTATTCAGTCATTACCTCTACTTTCT
Source organism: Polynucleobacter sp. 35-46-11 (assembly GCF_002281105.1). Taxonomy (NCBI): domain Bacteria; kingdom Pseudomonadati; phylum Pseudomonadota; class Betaproteobacteria; order Burkholderiales; family Burkholderiaceae; genus Polynucleobacter; species Polynucleobacter sp. 35-46-11. The sequence continues at coordinate 1,737 of NZ_NCFJ01000319.1, read as the reverse complement.
AAAGGAAAAGTACGTGATGTCTATGCGCTGGGGGATGACAAACTGCTCATGATCACCACGGATCGCTTGTCTGCTTTTGATGTAGTCATGGGTCAGCCTATTCCTGAGAAGGGCATTGTGCTCAATCAAATGGCCAACTTTTGGTTTGAGAAGCTGGCTAAGGTCATTCCCAATCATTTGACCGGTATTGATCCTGAGAGTGTTGTGCCAGCAGATGAAGTGGATCAAGTTAAAGGTCGTGCGGTGGTTGCTAAACGCTTGAAGCCAATTTTGGTTGAAGCAGTGGTGCGTGGCTACCTAGCGGGTAGCGGCTGGAAAGACTACAAAGAAACTGGCAAGGTCTGCGGCATTGCATTGCCTGAAGGCTTGGAAAATGCGCAGAAGTTACCTGAGCCTATTTTTACTCCCGCCGCTAAAGCTGAAGTGGGTGAGCATGATGAAAACATTTCCTTTGATAAGGTGATTGAGATGATTGGCGAGAAATTAGCCAATCAGATTCGTGAGGTCAGCATTCGTTTATATAAAGAAGCTTCTGAATATGCTGCAACTCGTGGAATCATCATTGCAGATACCAAGTTTGAGTTTGGTTTAGATGACGCTGGTCAGTTGGTCTTGATGGATGAAATCCTCACCGCCGACTCTTCACGTTTTTGGCCTGCTGAAACCTACTATGTGGGCGCAAATCCACCCTCTTATGACAAGCAATTCGTTCGGGACTGGCTAGAAACAGCCATGGTCGACGGCAAGCCCTGGCCAAAAACGGCCCCTGCGCCTGCTTTGCCGGCTGATGTGATTGATAAAACAGCTGAAAAGTACCGTGAGGCCCTTGCTCGCTTAACTAAAGGCTAATTTCCTAGATGCCGTAAAAAGGCTGGGATAATAAGCCCTTAGAAAGATTAACGATATAAATCAGGGCATTTGGAGAGGTCAATGAGCAAAAAGCCAGTAGTCGGAATAGTCATGGGATCCAATTCAGATTGGGACACCATGCAACATGCCGCTCAAATGCTGGAGCAATTTGGTATTGCTCATGAAGCCAAAGTAGTTTCAGCTCATCGCATGCCAGACGATATGTTTGCGTATGCAGAAAATGCTTCCAAAAACGGTCTCAAGGCAATCATTGCTGGTGCTGGTGGTGCTGCACATTTGCCAGGCATGTTGGCATCCAAAACCATTGTTCCAATTTATGGTGTTCCAGTTGCTAGCAAATATCTTCGCGGTGAAGACTCTCTGTATTCCATCGTACAAATGCCTAAGGGCATTCCAGTGGCAACATTTGCGATTGGTGAGGCTGGTGCCGCAAATGCAGCTTTGCATGTGATTGCAAATTTGGCGGTTAATGATGCTGCTTTAGCAAAACAGTTAGAAGAGTTCCGTGTGAAGCAGTCAGATACTGCGCGCGCTATGAATTTGCCGGGATATTAAAAGATGGCAGATCGTTTGGAGCCCATTTTGCCGGGCTCGTATTTAGGGATTTTAGGTGGCGGTCAATTGGGGCGGATGTTTACCCAAGCTGCTCAAGCTATGGGATTTAAGGTCTGCGTGCTCGATCCTGGATCTGATAGCCCTGCAGGTTCCATTGCAGAGAAATTCATTCAAGCCGATTACACCGACTCTGCCGCGCTAAAAGAAATGGCAGCATTGTGTAAATCCGTTAGTACGGAATTTGAGAATGTTCCTGCACAAGCTTTAGACGAACTCGAATCTTTAGGCGTCTTTGTGGCACCTCGCAGTAGT
>NZ_NCFJ01000318.1:0-2977 GCF_002281105.1 Polynucleobacter sp. 35-46-11 | reverse complement strand
AAGAATCTCAGGGTTCTATAGGGACTAAGACAAATATGTATGACGATCAATCACGCCTTGATTTGGGGCAACTAAATATCGAGCGCGGAAGTTATTCTGCTGCATTTGATATCTTTTATGGCCTCGCTAAAGATCGAGCTAGTGAAGATGCACTTTATGCATTAACCAAAATGTGTTTTGATGGCCGCCTAAACCCCGAGCAAATCAATACGCTATTTACATTACAGAACTCAAATAGTAGTTTGGGTAATGGTTATGCACACTTTAATGTGGGCTTAATGTTTGAGCGCGGCATGGGTGATGTTAAGCAAGATTACAAAACTGCCGTCGAGTACTATGAAAAAGCAATCAAAGAAGAGGTGCTAGATGCCTACTGTAATTTAGGCAATATTTACATTCTGGGTACTGGTATAGCGCATGGCGTTATACCAAACCAAGAAAAAGGTATTGCCTTATTAAAAAAAGGTGCGGAGGAGGGCAGTAGGCAGGCTGCATTTACCTTAGGCTCTTTATATGCAACTGGCGATATTATTGAGCAAGACCTCAAGCAGGGATATCTCTATTTAACCTTGGCTGCATTTGCTAAGCATGATCAGGCAAAGCGGGTTCTTTTGATATTTGAACATGCTCACCCAGGCAACTACCGAGAGGAATTTGACACGGCTCAGCAACAATATTGGAAGATTGAAACTATGCGTAGGCTTTATAAGTGCGTTTAATGCTCTAAGATTTAAGCCAAATAAAAACCCCAGCAATCACTTGCTGGGGTTTTCTCTTTCTAGTAGCTAGAAAAGCGTTATCGCATTACTTCTTTGCAGCTGGCGCACTTACAACGGCAGCAATTGCTTCTGTATACACGACTCTCACTTGGTCGTTTACAGCGATATCTTTCATCAAGTCAGGATTCTGAACTTTAACTTTAAAGATGTTTCCTTGAGGACCTTTTAAAGATACGGTATTTTTAGCTGTATCAATCGCTTCAACATTCGCGGTTGCAGTTACGGTATTGCTAGTGATCATGCCTGGCTTATCGCCTTGTGGGGCAGTAGTAGTGCTAGTAGTAACTTGCTCACTAGTGGTGCCTGGGTTTTTTACCTTAACCAATTCAATCGCTACAGCGAGTTCATAAACAACGTCAAAACGATCACCCACTTTGATTTCAGCAAAGTTCTTTACTTCAGGACCAGCAACAATAGTCGATTCACCATCTTGATTTTTGAGAGTAACTGTACGAGTTGCAGCATCAATCTTAATTACTTCACCGTCATAAATGAGAGCAGTTTCTTGAGCGGCTACGGCAGCAACAGGAGGCTTTGGTTGATTCAGTATGAAGTAGGCGGCTGCAGCAATAGCAGTAAGAATGATTACAATGACTATTTTTTTCATAACGGTACTAATCCTTAATAAATTGGGGTGCATTAGCTTTGAGTAGTAATGCAGTAGTTGATAAATGCGCTTAATTTGGCATTTATATAGATTGTATTACTCATACCGGTCATCAGAATTATTTTTGAGGAGATTTTTAGTGAATAACCCCTAATACCTGACTATTTTGCTTACTTATCAAAATGGGCTGTCATATCAATGGCGCATACTAAGTAATAGTATGAGTAGTGTGAATAGAGAGGTATGTATGTTTTGGAAGTTATTTTCGGGGCTAATTTTCATGGGCCTGCCCCTTATAGTTAGCGCGGCAACGCCTCAGGACTTACTGAAGTCTTATGAGGCTCAATCTGGTAAAGCATCACTCAGTAGAGGAGAGCAGTTCTTCAACGCCAAGCACGGTAAGGAATGGAGCTGTGCATCCTGTCATGAAAATCCCCCAAATCACGACACTAAACACATTGTGACTGGGAAGGTGATTAAGCCATTGGCACCTAGCGCCAATCCTGCACGATTTACTGATGAGGCCAAGGCTGAGAAATGGTTTAAGCGTAACTGCAATGATGTACTAGGCAGAGACTGTAGTGCACAAGAAAAAGCGGATGTCCTCTCTTGGTTAATGACTGTTAAATGAATCTCCCCAATATGAAAAAAATTCTTCTAATTGCTTTCTCCATGCTGATGGCAGCATCACCCACATTCGCTGCAAAAATGACAATGCCTGCAGATGCACCAGCTTCATACGAGGTTGAGTGTGCAAGTTGCCATATGGCCTATCCACCAGCATTATTAAGCGAACAAAGCTGGAAAAATGTCATGTCCGGCCTATCCAAGCATTTTGGTACCGATGCTGGTGTAGATGCAAAGACTCAGACTGAAATTACAAGCTGGTTAATAAAGAATGCCGCTACTCGACAGAAGTACAGCGAGACCGCCCCCGAAAACCGCATTACCAAAACATCATGGTTTATTCGTGAGCATGATGAGGTGAGGGCGGATGTTTGGAAGCGGGCAAGCATCAAGAGTCCTGCCAATTGTGGAGCTTGTCATATTGATGCTGCAAAAGGCATTTTTAGTGAGAACAATATTAAGATTCCAGCGAAATGAGCCATCAGATGAATGAGTCAATTCGCGATTCAGTTGGAGCCACCGGTAAGGTAAGGGAAGCCATTATGGTGTGGGACATGCCGGTGAGAGTATTTCATTGGCTGCTAGTGATTTGTTTTGCTGGTGCTTGGCTTAGCTCAGAGAGTGAGCGATGGGCCATGATTCACTATGCATTTGGATATACCGCGTGCTTACTTGTCCTCATTCGCTTAGTGTGGGGTCTGATTGGCACTCGCTATGCCAGATTTAGTCAATTTCTGAAAAAACCAAAGGCAGTGCTTGAACATTTTATGGCTATGCTACGCGGCCATCCTCATCACGATGTTGGGCACAACCCAGCGGGCGGTCTGGTCATGTTTGCGCTGATGCTACTCATCTTGCTCATTGGATTGAGTGGTTATTTATCCCTTAAAGAGTTTTTAGGTAATTTTGCTTCAGAGGTGCATGAGGCAGATTCTAGCTTAGTTATGGGTCTAGTCATCGTTCA
>NZ_NCFJ01000317.1:0-2979 GCF_002281105.1 Polynucleobacter sp. 35-46-11 | reverse complement strand
GTTTGGACCAGATGCCATATCGGTGCTCACGCTTAGTCAATTTGGCTTTATCCTCATAGCGGCCGCGATGATCGTTAAGCTATGGATTTGGAAGCGCAATCGAAATCTGCGCCCCAAATCGAATCTCAACTCAGCCACCGGACTCAAAGGCATGAATGTTCGCCAAATATCCATGGGAATGACAGGCGGCAGCTTTAATACAAAGGAATTTTTTCATCACCAGAGTGATTTGGTGATCCGCAATCTACGGAGAATCGCATTGGTTTTAGGCTACATTCTCCCGCTCGTCTCGCTTGTATTGGCGATTGGACAAGATCAAGTTGCATGGGTTTTTGTTGCCTTTGTAATCCAATTCAGCGGACTTATTGCGGAACGCTTTTTGTTTTTTGCTGACGCCAATCATCCACAAAACCTCTACTATCAACGGATATCGTAGTGCTTGCCAAAGTGATCTCATTAGACGATTACGCAGATGTATTGATTCACGGACGGGTTCATGTTTCGCCAAAGCGCTTAATTGAACCCGGCCCTACTGCAGAGCAAAAAAAGCAAATTCTTCAATCCGCAAAAGCAGCTCCGGATCATGGCAGAAATACACCTTGGCATTTTTATGAAGTAAGCGAGTCCAGTCGACATTTATTGGGCTCAGTATTCAAGGAATGTCTCCTGGAGCGTGATCCCCAAGCAAGCCCACTACAACTCCAAGAGGCTCAAGAAAAGGCATTTCGGGGTCCCTTATTGCTTCTAGCAGTTGCAAAACTAGCTAGTACTGCTGACGGGGTAAGTGAGCAGGAGAAAATGGTTTCCTTGGGATGCGCAATTCAGAATATTCTATTAATGGCACATTCGCTGGGTTTTGGTTCGGGTTTATCCAGCGGCAAAGCAATCACCAATAAACGTCTCAAGCAACTCTTTGCCTTATCGGCAGATGACGTGCCTGTATGCTTTATTACCATTGGCACAGTATCTATAATTAAGTCCAGTAGCGCATTGCGACCGGACTTATCTGTTTACCACTCGATTTTTTAGAATGACTGCGAAACAATAATAGTTCCGCAGTCATCGATAGTTTTATACGTAGTCTTTATATTTCTCAAGGAAACGTACAGGCTTTGATAAAGCATCGCGACGGAATGGGTCACCTAATTCACGGGTACACATAATCTCGACTACACAGGTTTTGCCTTCATTCATCTGCATATCAATCGCCTTCTTCAGGGCTGGGCCAACTTGATCTAATTGATCAACCACGATTCCCTCTGCACCCATGGATTGAGCAATACCAGCAAAACTTGGGCTCTCGAGCTCACCCGCAACAAATCGACGGTTGTAGAAATCGACCTGATTTTTCTTCTCAGCACCCCACTGGCGATTATGAAACACTACCGCTGTTACCGGGATGTTATGACGAACTGCAGTCATGATCTCCACCATACTCATTGCCCATGCACCATCACCAGCATAGGCGATCGCTGGCCTCTCTGGTGCCGCAGCTTTTGCGCCAATCATGGTAGGAAGTGCATAACCGCAATTACCAAAACTCATAGGAGCAAAAAAGCTACGTGGCCTTTCAAAACGCAAATAGCTATTTGCTACTGAATTAATATTGCCAATATCAGTCGAAACCATTACATCAGCTGGCATAGCCTTCTCGAGCTCACGCAATACTTGCCTTGGGCTCAGGTAATTTCCTCCGGTAGGAGTTTTTTCATTTTTTTGCTCTTCAATCATGTCAAGGCTAAATGCGTCACGCTCATGCGTCCACTCATCCAACTCTTTTTCCCAGGCCGCTTTTTCAGAAGCAATAGTTTTAGCGCGATCTGCTTTGGTGGCATCACAAACCAAGGTTTTATTAGCAAGACGTTGTGTTAAGGCAATTGCAGCAGCTTTTGCATCACCACAAATACCCACCGAGATCTTTTTAACCAATCCCAGCATTTTGTTATCAGCATCAATCTGAATAATCTTGGCATTCTTTGGCCAGTAATCCATTCCATGCTGTGGCAAGGTACCAAAAGGTCCCAAGCGTGAGCCCAGTGCAATCACGACGTCAGCCTGCGCCATTAATTTCATCGCTGCTTTAGAACCTTGATATCCAAGCGGTCCACACCAGAGTGGGTGGCTAGCTGGGAATGAGTCGTTGTGCAAATAACTATTCACTACTGGTGCGCCAAGTCGCTCAGCCAAAGCTTTACATTCTTCAACGGCATCACCCATAACAACACCGCCGCCAGAAATAATGACAGGGAACTTTGCTTGAGCTAATAGCTCAGCCGCCTCATTCAGACTATTTTCACCGCCCGGGCCGCGATCAAGACGACTTGGCTGTGGTATCTCAACTTCAATCTCGCCATAAAAATAATCACGCGGAATGTTTAACTGGGTAGGCCCCATTTCAGACATCGCACGATCAAAACAGCGCCCTGTATATTCGGCCATCCGTTTTGGATTATTGACGTGTCCTTGATACTTGGTGAATTCTTCAAACATTGGCAGCTGGTTGGCCTCTTGAAAGCCGCCCAAACCCATACCCATTGTTCCAGTCTCGGGCGTGATCATCACCACTGGACTATGTGCCCAATATGCTGCTGCAATAGCGGTAACGCAATTACTAATGCCAGGGCCGTTTTGGCCAATCACAACACCATGTCGACCACTCACACGAGAATAACCATCAGCCATGTGGGCAGCACCTTGCTCATGAACTACTGGAATCAAGCGAATTCCAGCTGGAGCAAAAATATCCATCGCATCCATAAATGCGGAACCCATAATTCCGAAGATATCCGTTACACCGTTAGCCGCCATCGTCTCTACAAATGCCTCCGAAGGGGTCATTTTTTGTGGTCCAGTAGTTATAGCGTGATCTGGTTTAGACATTCAAACTCTCCATTACCTGTTTAAAAAAATAGAACATTTTCTGAGCTACCTATGCATTTCAGTAAATTCTACCACCTTTTCAAATAAATGGAACAAATT
>NZ_NCFJ01000316.1:0-2983 GCF_002281105.1 Polynucleobacter sp. 35-46-11 | reverse complement strand
CCCTGATAGCGAATACGATCGTCTTTATCGAGAGTTGATCGATATTGAGGCTGCTCATCCTGAGTGGCTTACTTCTGATTCGCTCTCCCAAAGAGTTGGTGGCACTGCACTTAAAGAATTTGATTCGGTTACGCATACAGTGCCCATGCTGTCTTTAAACAATGCGTTTGAAGATGTTGAGCTCATTGCCTTTGATCGTCGTTGTCGTGAAGGCCTTCATGTTGACCAAGTGGACTATGCGGGCGAACTCAAATTTGATGGCTTAGCAATCTCACTTCGTTACGAGTATGGCTCACTAGTTAGGGCTGCTACGCGTGGTGATGGTGCTAGCGGTGAGGATGTCACAGCGAACATCAAAACTATTCGTGCAATTCCATTAAAACTATCTGGTAACAATATTCCTGCTGTATTAGAGGTACGCGGTGAAGTCTTTATGTACCTCAAAGACTTCCAGAAAATGAATGCGCAAGCAGCATCTCAAGGTGAAAAAGAGTTTGCCAATCCCCGCAATGCTGCAGCAGGCAGTCTGCGCCAACTCGATTCCAAGATCACCGCCAAAAGACCGCTCTCATTCTTTGCTTATGGATTTGGAGCGCTAGAACCACAATCTTGGCTCCCCAAAACGCATGAAGAATTACTCAATGCTTACGTCAAACTGGGATTACCAGTTTGTTCGGAGCGCCGAGTACTCAAATCTGTAGATGAGATATTGGCTTTCTATGAGGTAGTTGGTGCCAAGCGCGATTCTTTGCCTTACGATATTGATGGTGTGGTCTATAAGGTCAACTCGTTTGCAGAACAGTCCAAGTTGGGCTTTGTTTCTAGAGCCCCACGTTTTGCATTGGCTCATAAGTTTCCAGCGCAAGAGGCCTTAACAACCGTGCTTGGCATTGATGTGCAAGTAGGACGTACAGGCGCCATCACACCAGTCGCAAGGCTTGCTCCCGTGGAGGTCGGTGGAGTCACCGTGACGAACGCTACTCTCCATAATGAAGATGAAGTCAAACGTAAAGATGTGCGTATTGGCGATACCGTTTCCGTTAGAAGGGCGGGAGATGTGATTCCTGAAGTAGTTTCAGTGGTTAAAGAGCGTAGACCTGCCAATGCAACAGAATTTGTAATGCCAACAAACTGCCCCGTATGTGATTCACATATAGAGCGTTTGGCAGACGAAGCAGTCGCACGTTGCAGTGGCGGGCTATTCTGCGGCGCGCAGCGTAAGCAGGCATTAATCCATTTTGCACATAGACGTGCATTAGATATTGAAGGTCTAGGAGAGAAGATTGTTGACCAGTTAGTTGATCACAATCTTGTGAGAACGCCAGCTGATCTCTATCGCCTTGGTTTTACTGCAATCGCCAACTTGGAGCGTATGGGTGAAAAGTCTGCCGATAATCTTATTGCAGCAATCAATCAATCTAGAAGCACGACGCTAGCTAGATTTATATTTGCCTTGGGCATTCGCCACGTCGGTGAAACCACCGCTAAAGATCTGGCTAATCACTATCAGTCCATGCATGCCCTTATGGATGCTACGCTCGAAGACTTGCTAACAGTAAAAGATGTTGGCCCTGTAGTGGCCGACTCCATCACCAGCTTTATGGAAGAGGCTCATAACCGCGAAGTCATTGAGCAACTCTTGGCTTCAGGTATGCAACTCTCCGTCGAAGAAAAAGTCATCAGCGCCGCCGTTGCAGGTAAAACCTTTGTACTCACAGGTACATTCCCAACTATGACAAGGGATGAAGCCAAAGATCTTCTTGAAAAAGCAGGCGCAAAAGTTGCGGGTTCAGTCTCCAAGAAAACAGACTATGTAGTAGCGGGTACAGACGCGGGAAGCAAACTCACTAAAGCAGAAGAGCTTGGCATTCCCGTTATTGATGAGGCAGCTATGGTGGATCTTCTTAAGTAGGGGGATTCCTACTGAATAATCGGCTTTGCGCTGGTAGATTCTTTTAATAAGATTTCATTCTTTGCCCGCCAACATGCTTGATCTCATATCTTCTGCAGCTACCCACTCGCCACTTAAGGCTGTCTGCGATCTGGTTCTCTCTTCAAGTGACCCTTATTCACGATCCATCAAGCAGGGTCACATCACAGCAAGTGGTTTGGTTATCAAGGATGATAGCGTTCTCCTTATTTTCCATCCGTACATCAGGCAATGGTTACAGCCTGGTGGCCATATTGATCATGGAGAGGAGCCTATTCAGGCAGCAATTCGTGAGGTCTTTGAAGAGACTGGCGTAGTTTGTCAATCTTTCAGTGGATTCTTAGATCCTGTAGATATTGATCTGCATGAGATACCCGAGAATCCAAAAAAAGGAGAGGGCGAGCATTTGCACATTGATCTTTTATTTGTATTGCAGATGATTGAAGAGCGAGAATCTCCCGAGGGGATTGAAAAGGCTTGGGTATCTTTTGATCAAATTACTAGCCCGCGTATTAAACGGGCATTACAAAAGCTACAAGATTAAGCTTAGACCCCTAATGCCTCTAGCAAATCCGTTTCCAATAAGATCTGCAGTTTAGGGTTCTTGCTCAAGTTAGCCGCATCCAATAGGAAAACGTCTTCTACGCGCTCGCCCAAGGTATTGATGCGCGCAGTGTGTAATGAGACTTGGTGCTTAGCCAAGACTCTAGAGATTGCATAGAGTAAGCCGGTGCGATCACTTGCGGAAAGGGAGAGTGCATAGTACTGACCGCGTTCATCCGGGATCATGTGCACACGTGGTTGGATTGGGAAGGTGCGAGACTGTCTTGAGAGCCTTCCCATGCTGGGAGATGGCAAAGGATCGCTGTTTTGCAATGCAGCTGTTAGCTCATATTCAACCAGCTGAATGAGGTCGCGGTAACTGCCGCCTTCATCAACTAAGTTACTGCCAGAGATCTGGAAAGTATCCAGTGCATACCCATGCTTCGTCGTATGAATGCGGGCATCCCAAATCGAGAAACCGTGGCGCTCAAAGTAGGCGCAAATTCTGGC
>NZ_NCFJ01000315.1:0-2984 GCF_002281105.1 Polynucleobacter sp. 35-46-11 | reverse complement strand
TCGACCTGGGCTCGAACCAGGGACCTACGGATTAACAGTCCGGCGCTCTACCAACTGAGCTATCGAGGAATAAGCCGATATTATAGCAAGATGAAATCACTCACCCCAACTTCTATACAGATACCCAAAGTATTGACCATTGCCGGGTCCGATAGCGGCGGTGGCGCGGGCATCCAGGCGGACCTCAAAGTCATTACAGCCCTTGGCGGATATGGGATGACAGTCATCACCGCTATCACTGCCCAGAACACTTTGGGGGTGAGCCGCATTCAGGATATTGACCTTGATGTGGTGGAGGCTCAGATCGATGCGGTATTCATGGATATCGGGGTGGACATCGTCAAAATTGGCATGTTGGCTAGCCCAGAAATTGTTCATACTGTGGCATCAGCCCTCAAGCGCCATGGAGCTAAAAGAATTGTCTTGGATCCAGTATTAAGAGCCACATCCGGCGCTAGTCTGGGTGGTGACGATACTGCCCAAGCCATGATTATGGATTTATTCCCAATGGCAACATTAATTACGCCTAATCTCGAGGAAGCCGGCCTACTTTTAGGGCGAGAGCTTACTGGTGCGGCAGATTTTCAATTGGCGGCTGAAGAGTTGCTTGAGATGGGTCCACAAGCAGTTTTGATTAAGGGTGGTCACCTCGATAAATCCCATACTCAATTGACTGATTTTCTGATGTGGCGAACGATTGAAGATGGTCTTGAAGTGGTTCAGTCAAAAGAGTTCAAACACTATCGCGTTAATACGGCTAATACCCATGGCACCGGCTGCTCATTAGCCTCTGCTATTGCAACTTATTTAGCAGATGGTCATGACTTGCCGCATTCTGTAGCAAAGGCAATTTCTTACGTTGAAGCAGGGCTCGAGGCAGGGCGTTTCTTAAGTATTGGTGAGGGGCCTGGTCCTCTGTGGCACATGCACGATTTCTATAAAACTGCATTACCGGATGAAGAGGGTAAGTATTAAGTTAAGCCTGGGTTTAATGCCTTAGGTTTTCATTAACTCTTGTAATCGTTTCACGGCAGCCTTGGGATCACTTGCACCAATAATTGCCCTGACAACAGCAACAGAGCCCACACCGCTCTGTGCAACCGCATGAATACTTCCTTCATCAATGCCGCCAATAGCTACAAGGGGATAGTGATTCATTAATTGAGCATATTTATATAAACGTCCTAAGCCTTGGGGTGCTGTAGCCATCTTTTTAAGATTGGTTGGGAAGACTGCACCCATAGCGATATAGCTTGGGCAGAAGCGATCGGCATAAATCATCTCGGCATAGCCGTGCGTACTAAGACCCAAGCGGAGTCCTGCAGACCGAATGGCATCAAAATCTGCCGTTTCTAAATCTTCTTGGCCTAGATGAATACCGTAGGCACCAGCCTCAATCGCCTCTTGCCAGTAGTCGTTAATAAAAAGTAAAGTTCTGCTGCCTTCAACCGCTTCAACTGATTCCTTAATTTGCTTTTTAATCAGTTTTTTGTCTTCGGATTTAAGACGCAGTTGAACTGTTGGAATCTCAGCCTCAACCATCCGTTTTACCCAATTTGCATCGGGCATGACAGCATACAAACCTAAACGCTTTGGACATTCTGCAAAGGCCTTGGGATTCATATTCCGAGTCCAAGGCAACAGATCGAAATGTTCTGGTCTGGATGGCCACTTAAGGGGATTGAAATTACCATCTTGATGAACCATGCGCGACCAGGCTTTGCCTAAGGCCTTGGCATCACATTCAATGAAGCCCATGTCAATTGCGGCAACTGTACCCGCTAACTCGTAATGATCGGCCGCCTGTTCATTATCAATTTTTGGTGGAGGCGATGACAAGCTGTATGCCGGAGTGGGCAAACACAAATCATCCTTGATATGGGCTGCAACAATTTGATCCGCAAGGTCGCGAACTAGGCTCATTAGTTTTGTCTTTTAACTTTGATGCCAGAAGGGTGTGCCAACCAAAGGCGTGCTGGCTTGTGCTGACTGCTGGGCTTTCATGGCGCCGGAGAGGTAGGCAGTACGACCAGCATCCACTGACATCGCAAATGCTTTAGCCATGGCTACGGGATCATCAGCTAGCGCAACGGCGGTATTGAGTAAAACCCCATCAAACCCCCATTCCATTACGCTACATGCATGGGAAGGTAAACCTAAACCAGCATCCACCAGAAGTGGCACTTTCAAACGGTCACGTAGAAGTTTTAATGCGTAAGGATTTAATGGGCCTTGACCTGTGCCAATTGGGGCAGCCCAAGGCATGACTGCCTGGCATCCGACATCGACTAAACGCTGGCACAGAATGAGATCTTCGGTGCAATAAGGTAAGACCTTAAAGCCATCCTTAATTAAAGTTTCTGCAGTAGAGACCAGACGCAAGGTATCGGGCTGCAGTGTGTAGTCATCACCGATGAGTTCCAACTTAATCCAGTTTGTTTCAAATACTTCGCGCGCCATTTGAGCAGTAGCGATGACTTCTTTAGGGCTATGACAACCTGCAGTATTGGGTAAAACTGGCACAGCCATTTTCTTAAGGAGATCCCAAAATCCAGAATGTGCTTCAGTAGTCGAGGTGCCCTGTCTGCGTAGACTTACTGTAATCATTCCGGGATTAGATTGCTTTACCGCATTCTCTAAAACTTGTGGAGATGGGTAGCGTGATGTCCCCAGTAGTAAGCGACTAGCAAAGATCTCCCCATACAGCACCAATGGGTCTGCAGTATTTAAAGGATTCGGTAAAGGGGCTGTCATCTTATTCAAGTGCTTTTATCTGTTTTTCTATATTCGTTACTGGATTAGCCACCAGTCACAGGGGAAATCACTTCCATTTCATCGCCTTCACGCAATACTTCTTCTGCGTGCCTAGTCTTGGGAACGAATTCATAATTGATCGCAACAGCAAATGGGGGTTGCGCATCAATCATGACCAGAACATCATCAATTGTGCTGTTATCCGGAACGTCTTTGGCGACTTGATTGAC
>NZ_NCFJ01000033.1:0-17067 GCF_002281105.1 Polynucleobacter sp. 35-46-11 | reverse complement strand
TCCTTTCCCTAAAGAAGAAACCACACCACCAGTGACAAAAACGTATTTGGTCATCGCTTAAGCTCTGTTGGAAAAAGTAATTATAACGATAGCGTCTGTGGCAGCAAATTTTCTAAGGTCGCCCAATAACTCAAAGGCTTAAAAAGGTTTCGTATATTTGCCGTCCAATTTTTAGTTCAGTACTTATTACTTCAATATGAATTTTTTGCTCTCCACTAAACCCTGAAATAGCCCTAATTCCCCCCTTTTGCTTGTTTGAGTACTCACAGATTAGCCGATATTCATGAAATTGAATCAAAATGCTTAATTTTTAAGCATTTTTAGGAATTTCGATAATTAAGTCTTATATAAGAGATGAATTAGCAATTACAATAGACTCGTTAGGGAACGACACCCTGCTTAGCCTTATTGTTGAAAACTCTTACCCAACAGGAAACACGATGCTAGAAGCCTACAACACACAGGTTGCCGAACGCGCAGCCCTTGGAATCCCAGCCCTCCCTCTAACTAAAGATCAAACAGCTGAACTGGTTGGCCTTCTCAAAAATCCTCCGAAGGGAAAAGAAGCGGAGTTGGTGGAGCTGATTACCAACCGCGTACCTGCTGGTGTTGATGAGGCGGCTAAAGTGAAGGCGGAATTTTTGGATGCCGTTGCCAAGGGAGCCGAGAAAACCCCTTTGATTTCACGCATCAAGGCTACTGAACTATTGGGCACGATGCTGGGTGGTTACAACATCAAACCCTTGGTCGAATTGTTATCGGATGCTGAGTGCGCCGCAACTGCAGCTGCAGCGTTGAAAAAAACCTTATTGATGTTCGACTACTTCCATGATGTTCAGGAGTTGGCGGAAAAAGGCAATGCAGAGGCTAAGGGCGTACTGCAAAGCTGGGCCGATGCCGAGTGGTTCACAAGCCGCCCCGCTGTTCCAGAAAGCATGAAGCTGACTGTATTTAAAGTTACTGGCGAAACCAATACCGACGATTTGTCCCCTGCTCCTGATGCATGGAGCCGTCCAGATATTCCATTGCACGCAACCATCATGTTGAAAAACCCACGTCCAGGTATTGAACCGGACGAAGCTGGTGTTCGCGGCCCAATGAGGCAAATCGAAGCCCTCCAGAAAAAAGGTAATCAAATTGCCTATGTTGGAGACGTAGTTGGTACAGGCTCTTCACGCAAATCCGCAACGAACTCTGTTCTTTGGTGGACTGGACAAGATATACCATTCGTGCCAAATAAGCGTTTTGGTGGCGTTTGCTTGGGCACCAAAATTGCTCCAATCTTCTTTAACACTATGGAAGATGCTGGCGCATTGCCAATTGAGCTTGATGTATCTGACATGAATATGGGCGACGAAATTGAATTGCGTCCATATGAAGGTAAGGCATTTAAAAACGGTAAAGAAATTGCTTCATTCTCATTGAAGTCACCAGTAATTTTGGATGAGGTTCGTGCGGGTGGTCGTATTCCATTAATTGTCGGTCGTGGCCTTACAGCTAAAGCGCGCGCAGCACTTGGCTTGCCAGCCTCGACAGAATTCCGTATTCCAGTTAGCCCACCTGATAACAAAAAAGGTTTCAGCTTGGCTCAGAAGATGGTGGGTCGCGCATGTGGATTGCCAGAAGGTCAAGGCGTTCGCCCAGATACCTATTGCGAACCACACATGACTACCGTGGGATCACAAGACACCACTGGTCCAATGACCCGTGATGAATTGAAAGACTTGGCTTGCCTAGGCTTCTCTGCTGACTTGGTAATGCAATCCTTCTGCCATACATCTGCCTATCCAAAACCAGTGGATATTCGCACTCACCATGAGTTGCCAGCATTTATGACCAATCGTGGTGGTGTTGCATTGCGTCCAGGTGATGGAGTGATCCATAGTTGGTTAAACCGCCTACTTCTTCCTGATACCTGCGGTACTGGCGGCGATAGTCACACTCGCTTCCCAATTGGCATCTCCTTCCCTGCTGGCTCTGGCTTAGTTGCCTTTGCTGCAGCTACCGGTGTAATGCCTTTGGATATGCCTGAGTCTGTATTAGTTCGATTCAAAGGAAAAATGCAGCCAGGCATTACTTTGCGCGATATGGTTAATGCAATTCCTTTGTATGCCATCAAAAAAGGCTTGTTAACAGTTGAGAAGCAAGGCAAGAAAAACATTTTCTCTGGCCGCATTTTAGAAATCGAAGGCTTACCTGATCTGAAAGTTGAACAAGCATTTGAGTTATCCGATGCTTCAGCCGAGCGCTCAGCTGCAGGCTGTGCGATTGCGCTCAGCAAAGAGCCAATTATTGAATACATGCGCTCTAACATTACTTTAATGAAGTGGATGATTGCTAATGGCTACGAAGACAAGCGTACCTTAGGTCGCCGTATTAAAGCTATGGAAGCTTGGATTGCAAAGCCTGATTTACTCAAAGCAGATGCAAATGCAGATTACGCCGAAGTGATTGAAATCGACATGAGCGAAATCAAAGAGCCAATATTGGCCTGCCCTAATGATCCAGATGACGTGAAATTCTTGTCTGAAGTTTCTGGCGAGAAGATCGATGAAGTGTTTATCGGCTCTTGCATGACAAACATTGGCCACTTCCGCGCAGCAGGTCAGGTTCTTCAGGGTAAAAAGGATATGCCTACACGCCTCTGGATTGCCCCTCCAACAAAGATGGATCAGATGATTCTGACCGAAGAAGGCTATTACGGCATCCTAGGATCTACAGGTGCCCGCATGGAAACTCCGGGCTGCTCACTTTGTATGGGTAATCAGGCGCAGATTCGCAAAGGCTCCACTGCAGTGTCTACTTCAACACGTAATTTCCCGAATCGCTTAGGTATTGATACTCGTGTTTACCTTGCATCTGCCGAGCTTTCAGCAGTTGCGGCACTTTTGGGTCGCTTACCTACACCGCATGAATACTTTGAACAAGTGGAATCATTAAATGCAAAAGCTGGCGAAGTTTATAAGTACATGAACTTTGACAAGATTAAGTCATTCAGTGATGTTGCTGATACGGTGACAGTCTAAGCATCATTAAGCCCTGAAGTTTTAGCCCAGTAAAAAAGGCGATCAACTGATCGCCTTTTTTCTTATCTAAATTTTGTTAAATGCAGAGTTTATTTTCTTGATGGGCATTTTCACGATTTAAGCCTGATACCCAGGTGTTGGTAGGTAAGCCCGTCTTTTCCGTCAGCAATTTCGCGCGCTTGGAGACTTCTTTCCATTCAACCTCGAGCCGAGGACCTTTGAATGCAATCGCTACTACATTGCAATCATGGGACTCTGGAAATAGTAGAACCCGATTATCAAATGCCCCACAAATATTATTCAAGTTGATATCAAAGCTCTTATGGCGAGAAAATAAATTGACCGTTAGTACGCCAGGCGACTTGAGAATGTCATAACAGCCCTTGTAGAACTCTAAAGAGCTCGCAGCCGGGCCATCACAAATCGCATCATAGAGATCAACTTGTACTGCATCAAAGTGATCCAGATACTTTGTATTCTGAACAAAAGCCTTGGCATCTGTTTGCAAGGTTTCCAGGCGACGATCATCATCGGGGGTGAAAAACATACTTCTTGCAGAAACAATGACAGCAGGATTCAGCTCAACAACAGTCGTCTTTACGGCTGGGCAATAACGATGTGCAAACTTCGTAAGCGCTCCAGTACCTAAGCCAAGCTGAGCTATACGCATTCCCGGCTTCGTTTCCAAAAATAGCAACCAAGCCATCATTTGCTGGTTGTATTCCAAATAAATCTCATCCGGGTCACGGATGCGCATTGCACCCTGAATTAACTCGCTACCAAAGTGCAAATAGCGCACTCCACCACTTTCAGAAAAGGTAACCGGCTCCATTGCCATGGATGAGTCTGACATGAAATTAATTTGCCCAAACTCTAGCGTTGCGGAATAAGCGCATCCACGGACTGGCTCCATCAGGCGTATCTAACCATTGTTTTGGAGCCCAGCTCATTTGCACCGCCCTGAATACACGCTCAGGATGCGGCATCATGACTGTAAAGCGACCGTCCGGTGTGGTTATCCCAGTTAGGCCCCCAGGCGAGCCATTTGGGTTCATTGGATAGGTTTCAGTTGGCTTGCCTTTGTGATCTACAAAACGTAGAGTAGCCAGCCCCTGCTTCTGAAGTGCCTCTAAATTGCCTTGTTGGCTAAAGTTGGCAAAGCCTTCACCATGAGCAATCGCAATGGGAAGCTGGCTTCCGCTCATACCTTGGGTAAAGATGGAAGGTGATGCCACTACCTCAGCTATCACCAAGCGAGCCTCATACTGTTCAGATTGGTTGCGAGTAAATTTAGGCCAAGCTTCTGCACCAGGAATAATCCCAGCAAGATTGCTCATCATTTGGCAACCATTGCACACACCCAATGCAAAACTATCTTGACGGCCGAAGAATGCGGAAAACTGATCGCGCAATTGACTATTAAAGAGAATGGTCTTTGCCCAGCCCTCACCTGCACCCAATACATCCCCGTAGCTAAATCCACCGCAAGCAATCAACCCACGGAAATCATCTAATTTCGATTTACCGGAGAGCAAATCTGACATATGCACGTCATAGCTATCAAAACCAGCCCAGTTCATGGCGTAAGCCATTTCTACATGGGAGTTAACGCCCTGCTCTCGCAAGATGGCAACTTTAGGTCGACTATTCTTATTAATAAATGGCGCCGCAATATCATCCGCAATATCGAATGTTAATTTGGGTGACATACCTGCATCCGCTACGTCGTCTAGTAGCGCAAACTCACTATCAGCACAGTCTGGGTTATCACGTAAGCGAGCAATCTGGTAACTGGTATTGGCCCACATCTTCTGGAGTACTTCACGAGGCTCTGCAAAAATATTTTTAGCATCACGCCAAATTTCGATGCGGCCATTAGTATTTGGTCTTGCAATCACATGGCTGTATGCGCTGAGGTTTAACTTACGCAAAACAGCAAATACAGCATCACGATCAGCTTTACGGATTTGAATTACCGCACCAAGCTCTTCATTAAATAAAGCGCGCATGGTTTGCTCATGACGACGACCAGAAACTTGTTGTGCCCAGTTTTTAGCATCACCCCAATCAGCTTCTTGGCCAACATCAACTGCGATCATGTCAACATTGATCGAAATACCAACATGAGATGCAAAAGCCATTTCTGCGATAGAGGCGAATAGACCTCCATCAGAACGGTCATGGTAGGCCAGCAACTGATCCGCTTTGCGTAGATCAATGATTGCAGTGGCAAGAGCTTTGAGATCTTCCGGGTGATCGACGTTGGGAGTTGATTTGCCAGATTGATTGAGCACTTGAGCCAGAATACTTCCAGCCATACGGTTTTTGCCACGACCCAAATCAATCAGGATTAATTCAGACTCTAAGGTCGCTCCAGAATCATCCTTAAGCTTTAGTAAAGGCGCCGTTGTTTTGCGAACATCCTGAACCGCAGCAAAAGCAGAAATAATTAGTGAAACTGGGGAAACTACTTTTTTGGCTTGATCACCATCTTGCCATGCAGTGGCCATGGATAAGGAATCTTTACCAACTGGGATCGATATTCCAAGGGCTGGGCATAAATCCATGCCAATCGCTTGAACTGAGTCATATAGCTTTGCATCTTCACCGGGTGCGCCACAAGCAGCCATCCAATTAGCAGAAAGCTTAACGTCTTCCAAACGACGAATATCAGCAGCCAAAAGATTGGTAATAGCTTCACCTACTGCCATTTTGGCAGCAGCTGGTGCATCGATTACAGCCAATGGGGTACGCTCGCCCATTGACATCGCTTCACCGCGGTAACCTTTGTAATCCATCAAGGTAACCGCACAATCGGCAACGGGAACTTGCCAAGGACCTACAAATGGGTCACGTGCATTAAGACCGCCAACAGTTCGATCGCCGATAGTAATCAAGAAAGACTTGCTAGCAACAGTAGGCTGCTGCAGGACCCAGGCAATAGATTGGGATAAATCGGTGTCGGTAACATCCAATTCTTCAAACTCTTGAGCAACACGCTTCACATCACGATGCATGCGTGGAGGCTTACCAAGCAATACCTCCATTGGCATATCAATCGGCATAGCTGCATCGCTACCTACAACTTCTTTGCTATCACTGAGCTGAAGTTGACGCTCAGTCGTTGCCTCACCAACCACGGCAAACGGACAACGCTCGCGCTCACAGAATGATTTAAAAAGCTCCAGATCTTTAGCTTCGATTGCGAGAACATAGCGTTCTTGAGATTCATTGCACCAAATCTCTGCAGGACTCATGCCACTCTCTTCAAGCGGGACTTTACGCAATTGAAATTGTGCGCCTAAGCCAGCACCATCAGCAAGCTCTGGAAATGCATTAGATACACCACCAGCTCCGACATCATGAATTGAAACAATCGGGTTAGCTTGACCCATAGCGATACACGAGTTGATAACCTCTTGAGCACGTCGCTCCATTTCAGGATTACCGCGTTGGACTGAGTCAAAATCGAGATCTGCAGTATTGGTACCAGTTGCAACGGAACTACCTGTTGCACCACCCATACCGATTCGCATACCAGGACCACCCAATTGAATAAACAAGTGCCCCGCTTTAATTTGTTTCTTGGCCGTATGTATTGAATCGATACTACCGATACCACCCGCAATCATGATTGGCTTGTGATATCCACGACGAACACCTTCCAAGGTTTGCTCAAAAACGCGGAAATAACCACCCAAGATTGGGCGACCAAATTCATTATTAAATGCAGCCCCACCCAGTGGACCATCAATCATGATTTGGAGTGGCGTTGCAATCCGTTCAGGCTTGCCGTACTTTTTAGATTCCCATGGTAAATCAGTGCCAGGAATATTGAGATTGGATACAGAGAAGCCAGTAAGGCCGGCTTTAGGGCGCCCACCAACACCAGTAGCACCCTCATCTCGAATCTCACCACCAGCGCCAGTAGAGGCACCTGGAAATGGTGCAATTGCAGTTGGATGATTGTGAGTCTCCACCTTCATCAAGGTATGGACTAAACGTGTATCTTTTTCGTATCGACGATCCTGGCCTTTTGGTGACCAAGTTTCAGACTCCACCCCTGCCATTACCGCTGAGTTGTCAGAGTAGGCAACAATCGTACCTTCAGGCTGCAGCTGATGGGTATTGCGTATCATTGCAAATAGTGATTTTTCTTGATCATCACCATCGATAGTCCAGCTGGAATTGAATATCTTATGACGGCAGTGCTCACTGTTTGCCTGTGCAAACATAATCAACTCGACATCGCTTGGGTTACGTTCTAAACGAATGAAATTCTCAACTAAATAAAGCACCTCATCTTCCGACAAGGCGAGACCTAGTTCTTGGTTTGCTTTATCTAGAGCAACCCTTCCCTCGGTTAATACCGGGATGCATACAAATGGGCGATCAGGCAAAGATTGATACAAAGCACTAGCTTCGTTGATATCTGAGATGACAGCTTCGGTCATCCGATCATGCAATACAGCCAATACCAATTGCTCTTGTTCTTTGCTGAGCGCTTTTTTACTCTGCCATACATATTGAACGCCACGCTCAATTCGCAAAACCTGGAGTCCACATTGACGCGCAATATCAGTTGCCTTACTGGCCCATGGAGAAACTGTACCAAAACGTGGGATAGCAATCGCAGATTGTTTCTCGGTCGACTTACTGAATAAGGAGCTACTGCTCTTCATTTGGGATACAAAGGGTTGACCGTAAGTTAGTAAACTTTCGAGCACCTCATTGTCTTTGGTATTGAGTTCGGACTCAGACCAAATGAAATGAAGGTATTGAGCCTGTATAGACTCAAGTTGGATTCCTTGGGCGGCGAGCGAAGCTAAAAGTCGCTGTTGGCGGAAGGCTGAAAGGGCATTTGCCCCGGGCAAGCAACAGAAAGATGACATGCCAAGATTATAAGGTTTTGATCAGACCAGACGTCCGCCCTGAAGGCTTAATTGGCGTTTGCACCGTGCAGCCAAGGCTGGATCGTGGGTCACCAGAACCAGAGTTGAGGAATTCTCCCGATTCAGCTCAAAAAGGAGCTCAATTACCTTATTTCCACTAACCTCATCTAGGCTTCCAGTTGGTTCATCGGCGAAGAGAATCGCAGGCTTATTTACGAAGGCACGAGCCAGCGCTACGCGTTGCTGCTCACCGCCAGAAAGGGTCTTAGGGAAATGGTTTGCCCTTGGGTCAAGGCCAACCCTTTCAAGCCAATGATGGGCGGTTAGCTTAGCTTGGGCCTGATCTACGCCAGCCATCTCCAGGGGCAGCATCACGTTCTCTAAAGCAGTTAAATGGGGCAATAGTTGGAATGATTGAAAAACAAAACCAACAAACTGCCCGCGTAGACGTGCCCTGCCATCCTCGTCAAGTTGATTCAGGTCCTGCCCCATTAACTCAATCTGACCGGAACTCGGTACATCTAATCCGGCTAAGAGACTTAGTAAGGTGCTTTTACCAGAACCAGATGCACCCACAATGGCCACGCTTTCGCCCTGCTCAATTTGAAAGCAAAGATCATGCAAAATAACCAAGTCTCCATCGGCTGTATTAGCCAGCTTGCCAAGCTGATCGGCAACAATGGAATTAGACTCTTTGTTCATGTGGAAAATTTTCTAGAATGGAAAAATGCGGATCAAACTCTTAGCGGTCAATAAATTCATTACCGGTCTATTTTGCCTCGTAATGAGCATTTATTCTTGGGCCCAGGTAAACCCGGTAATCCTGGTGCTGGGTGATAGCCTTTCTGCTGAATACGGATTGCCACGTGGTACGGGCTGGGTCAATCTTCTTGAAGAGCAACTTGCTAGAGATAAAAGCCCTTGGACTGTATTTAATGCCAGCATTAGCGGTGAAACTAGTTCGGGTGGACTGACCCGATTACCCAAGCTCCTGGGTCAAAAAAAGCCCGGCATCGTTTTAATTGAGCTTGGGGCAAATGATGCCTTACGTGGTTTACCGGTGAATGAAACTGAAAGTAATTTAAGCAAGATGATTCAGATGAGCAAAAAATCTGGGGCTAAGGTTTTGCTCTGCGGCATACAGATCCCATCAAACTATGGCCAAAACTACACCACGCAATTTAAGAAACTCTATCCTCAACTTGCCAATCAAGAGGGCATTGAGTTGCTGCCGTTTTTCTTAGAAGGCGTTGCAACTAAGTCCGAATTATTTCAGGCAGATCGATTGCACCCAAATGCTCAAGCGCAAAACATGATCTTTAAAAACGTATGGGGCTCAATGGCCCCATACAGTAACTTGCTGAAAAAGATTCCCTAGCTTTAACTGCCTGCGCTACCTGAGCTTGCTTGCTTTAGTGGGTTGATGACTTTAACTCCAGCACCATTGCGCCAGTAAGCCATGAAGCCAGCAAATTCTGACTGTGCAGCCAGAGCTTGGATCTGTTGTGCTTGCGCCTTATGAGCCTTGGCATCGACCGATGTCGGCTGGCGAACCTGATCAATACGATAAATTGTTGTACCCACACCAGGATTCGAGACTGAAACTACGGCTGGTAATTTATTGGCATTCACCGACATGACTTCATCCATCGATGGGCCAACTAAGCTACCAGGCTTGTTGCGTGAAATCCAGCTGGCGACACCAAAACCAGCAGCATTTTTTGGATCTTTTTCAAGGGCGGCCAATTTCTCACTAGCGGCGGCGATAGCCAACTTCTCCGCAGCGCGCTGACTAACTTGACGCTTAACTTCTGAGGCAACATCCTTGTAAGGCATGATTTGAGCAGGATACAAAGTCAGCACTCGAGCTGATACAAATACGCCTGGCGCTGTTTGCACAGCCTCAGTATTTCGCTTGCTCTTCAGGGCTTCATCAGCATAAAGGGACTGAACAACCTTGAGATTGGCTAAAGGATGATCCTTGGATACGCCAGGAGCGCCACCACGAGTAACGCCCTTCTGAGTTTGAATGCTGAGCTTTAATTTATCAGCGGCAGGTTTCAAACTATCCGACTGGTCGTAAGTGATATTTGCAAACTGATCAGCTTTTTCATTAAAAACTTTGGAATCTTCTTTTGGATCAGCCTTAAGAACAATGTACTCAACATCAATATATTCAGGACGCTCGAATAATTTAGCGTTGGCCTCGTAAAAAGCCTGTAACTCATCCGTGCTCGGATTAACTTTAGAAAAATAATCTTTAGCATTGAACTGCAAGGTCTGAACCTGTCTTTCAGACTCGTATAGGGATGAAACAACTTCAGACAATTTCGGGCTAGCTAGCTCTGTACGAGCCACGGAGTTCACAAGCTGCTGAATTTTCAAATCAAAAATTTGGCCAGCATAGAACTGCTCCTCGTTCATGCCGTTACTTGCCAACAACTGTTTAAAGCGCACATCGTCAAATGTACCGTCCTGACGATATAAAGCACGAATCTGCGGAATCTTCTGTAGGCTATTCACAAGTTCTTGTTTTCCTACTTGCAAGTGCAAATCACTCACCGCAAAACCTAAGATACGCTGTTGTAGCAGTTCATTGAGGATTGCCTGACGAAACGGCAAGCTTTGAGCAATTTGTACATTTCCACCCACTCGCTCAGCTTGACGCTTTGCAGCCATATCAACCTCTTGCGCTGTGATTGGCTTGCCGTTCACTTTGACGATATCGGTTTCTTTATCCATAAATCCGGAATAGCTTGAAATCCCAAATAAGGCAAAAGAAGGAACAATGAAGAGCATCAATACAAACTGCAAAACTCTTTGGTGCTTACGTACGGAATCAAACATGAATTAATCGCTCGAAAATAAAGTCAATGATGCGAGTGTACTAGGCTGAAGATCTAGAGGAACTAGAAAGCCTAAGAGAAGAAAAACAAATGCGATCTGGGAAACTGGTGGGCGCTGACGGGATCGAACCGCCGACATTCTGCGTGTAAGGCAGACGCTCTACCATCTGAGCTAAGCGCCCCAAATTAATACAGTCGAGATTGTAACCTAGTGCAGGAATAAAAGAGAGATTCTTCATCAAAAAAGACATTAATTGAACCGTCAATCAGACTCAAGATCTCTCAAATATCCCTAGGCATCAATGCTTGAGGACCTCTCCAGAAGAAATCTTTTCACTGGCTTTGCTAGCTTCAGCAGCCTTTTTAGCAAGCTCTTCTGGTGTCGGGTCTGGCAAAGCAACGGGTTTTCTCTCTAAAGCCAACTCCAGAACTCGATCGATCCAGCGTACAGGCACAATTTCAATTGCATTCTTGACGTTGTCTGGAATATCAATCAAATCTTTGACATTTTCCTCTGGAATCAAGGCCAATTTAATGCCCCCTCGATGGGCAGCTAATAATTTCTCCTTTAGACCCCCAATTGGTAGCACCTCGCCACGCAAAGTGATCTCACCAGTCATGGCTACATCCGAGCGAATTGGAATGCCTGTGAATACCGATACCAGGGCTGTCGTGATTGCAATGCCGGCCGATGGACCGTCCTTTGGGGTTGCGCCATCTGGGAAGTGAATATGAATATCCTTTTTCTCAAAGGCTTCGTCCGCAATACCCAAAGCTCTGGCTCTAGAACGAACCACGGTTTTCGCTGCTTCAACCGACTCCTTCATCACATCGCCAATCGAGCCGGTACGAGTAATTACACCTTTACCAGGCATCACTGCCGCTTCAATAGTCAACAGGTCGCCCCCGACCTCAGTCCAAGCAAGGCCGGTTACCTGACCCACTTGATTTTCCTTGGCAGCAAGACCGAAGTCATACATTTTGACGGAGAGGAACTTCTCAAGATTGTCAGCATTGACTGTGACTGGCGCAGCTTCTTTCTTGAGGAGAAGCAACTTCACCACCTTGCGGCAGATCTTGCTGATTTCACGTTCTAAAGAACGCACGCCAGCTTCGCGGGTGTAGTAACGAATCATGCTGCGAACGGCAGATTCCTCAATTTTCAATTCATCTTTCTTGAGACCATTATTTTTAATCTGCTTGGGTATTAAATAATTAATCGCAATGCTCGTCTTCTCATCTTCGGTATAGCCTGCAAGGCGAATAATTTCCAAGCGATCTAACAATGGGCCAGGAATATTTAATGAGTTTGATGTTGCAACAAACATCACATCGGAGAGATCAAAATCAACTTCGACATAGTGATCCTGGAAGGTGTGATTTTGCTCTGGATCTAAAACTTCCAGCAAGGCGCTAGCAGGGTCGCCGCGGAAATCCATACCCATCTTGTCGACTTCGTCCAAGAGGAATAAAGGATTGCGTACGCCTACCTTCGTCAAGCTTGAAAGAATCTTGCCTGGCATAGAACCAATATAGGTTCGACGATGACCACGAATCTCAGACTCGTCACGAACACCACCTAATGCCATACGCACAAACTTACGGTTTGTTGCGCGGGCAATGGATTGACCGAGAGACGTTTTACCAACACCAGGAGGGCCAACCAAACAGAGGATCGGGGCCTTAACGCGCTCAACTCGCTGTTGAACTGCAAGATATTCCAAGATGCGCTCTTTAACCTTATCAAGTCCGTAATGATCCTCGTCCAATACTTTTTCAGCGTTAGCCAAATCATTATTGATCTTGGTTTTTTTCTTCCATGGAAGAGTGACCAAGGTGTCAATAAAATTACGTATCACTGTTGCTTCAGCAGACATTGGCGACATGAGTTTGAGTTTTTTCAACTCAGACTCAGCCTTCCTCAAAGCTTCTTTTGGCATGCGAGCGGCTTTAATGCGCTTCTCAAGCTCCTCGAGATCAGCACCCTCTTCACCCTCACCTAATTCCTTTTGAATGGCTTTAACTTGTTCGTTTAAGTAGTACTCACGCTGACTCTTCTCCATCTGGCGCTTAACGCGTCCACGAATACGCTTCTCGACTTGCAAAATATCAATCTCACTTTCGAGATCAGCCAAGAGGCTTTCTAAGCGTTGCACTACATCAGTCATTTCAAGTAAACGTTGCTTTTGCTCAAGCTTGACTGGGAGATGGGCGCAAATCGTATCCGCCAAACGGCTTGGATCATCGATGCCACCCAATGAAGACAAAATCTCCTGAGGAACCTTTTTATTGAGCTTCACGTATTGATCGAATTGGGCCATGATGGCGCGACGCAATGCTTCAGTCTCATGAGCATCCAATGAGGACATTGGAGTTGGAGATGCTTCACAACCGAAATACCCTTGGCTATCCTCAACTTGACTGACTTCAGCACGTTGAACACCCTCAACCAAAACCTTGACAGTGCCATCTGGCAACTTCAGCATTTGAAGGATATTAGCGATACAGCCGACCTCATAAAGATCTTCAACGCCAGGTTCATCCTTGGCGGCAGTCTTTTGAGCTACTAAAAGCACATTTTTGCCAGTTTCCATGGCGGCTTCTAATGCTTTGATCGATTTTGGGCGACCCACAAATAAGGGGATCACCATGTGTGGAAACACTACGACGTCCCTTAAGGGGAGAAGTGGTAGTTGAATAGGTTCAGAGGGTAGTAATAAGTGGCCAGGCATAGGGCAATTCCTCCAAAATAGTCGTTCCGTAAAATTCTCTAAAAATGCCGCACTACTAAATACGGACATGATTCAGGAATAGGATACTACCTATATGGGTGCCACCTAGTCAAAAACAAGGGGTAAATATGCGAAAAGTGAGCGAAAACCCTGTGAAAACATCAACAAAGACCAAAAATTAGGCTTTTTTGCTCATTTCCGCAGAATCGTCACCTTGCTTGTAGACCAAAATAGGCTTTCCGCCCACAGCGATGGTATTTTCATCGATGACTACCTTTTGAACATTCTTCAAAGATGGCAGGTCATACATCACATCCATGAGAGATCCCTCGAGGATTGAACGCAGTCCACGAGCACCAGTCTTGCGTGCAATGGCTTTCTTGGCAATGGCTGATAGTGCAGCTGGGCGAACTTCCAGCTCTGAGCCTTCCATGGTTAATAGCGCTTGATATTGCTTCACCAAGGCATTCTTAGGCTCAGTCAAAATCTGGATCAAAGCGGTTTCATCCAATTGCGCCAAAGTGGCCACAACTGGCAAACGACCAATCAACTCAGGAATAAGGCCAAACTTAATTAAATCTTCGGGCTCAACTTCTATCAGGAGGTCGCTAACACCGCGATCATCTTTGCCTGGAACCGTGGCATTAAATCCAATGCCGGTCTTCGCAGTACGCTGCTGAATCACCTTCTCAAGACCATCAAATGCGCCACCGCAGATAAATAGGATATTGGTTGTATCTACTTGCAAGAAATCTTGATTAGGATGCTTACGGCCACCCTGAGGAGGTACGGAGGCCATAGTGCCTTCAACCAGCTTTAACAAGGCTTGTTGAACGCCCTCACCCGAAACGTCACGGGTAATAGATGGGTTATCCGACTTACGAGAGATCTTATCAATCTCGTCGATATACACAATGCCGCGCTGCGCTTTTTCTACGTTGTAATCACAGGCCTGCAATAGTTTTTGAATGATGTTCTCAACGTCTTCACCAACGTAACCTGCCTCGGTTAATGTTGTGGCATCGGCCATGACGAAAGGCACATCCAACATGCGTGCCAAGGTCTGTGCCAATAATGTTTTACCTGAACCAGTTGGGCCGATTAGCAAAATATTGCTCTTTGCTAATTCAACACCGTCAACCATAGCTTTAGCAGGTAGCTTGGATTCTTTTTTGTCAGCAGCCTCAACAGGCTTACCGTCTTTATCTAGCTTTTCTTTTTTAGGCTTAGGCAAATACTGCAAACGCTTGTAGTGGTTGTAGACCGCTACCGCCAAAGTCTTCTTCGCATGATCTTGACCAATGACATACTGATCTAAGTTCTCACGAATCTGATGTGGTGTTGGTAAAGAGTCATCACCCTCCCCTTTAGGAAGTTTTGCCAACTCTTCTTGAATGACGTCGGTGCATAAGTCGATGCACTCATCGCAAATAAAAACAGAGGGCCCAGCGATCAGCTTCTTAACTTCATGCTGACTCTTGCCACAAAAGGAGCAATACAGAATTTTGTCTGCGCTATTGGTATTGTTTTTATCGCTCAAGATGGCTATCTAAGTGAGGTGTAGATTAAGGGCGCTTATCAATGACTTTATCGATCAAGCCATACTCTTGAGCCTGATCTGCAGACATGAAGTTATCGCGATCAGTATCTTTAGCAATGGCTTCAATGGATTGGCCAGTGCGGTCAGCCAAAATCTTATTTAAGCGCTCACGCAAGTAGAGAATTTCACGCGCTTGGATTTCAATATCAGAAGCTTGGCCACGTGCACCGCCTAATGGCTGATGAATCATCACGCGTGAATTAGGCAAGGCATAACGCTTACCCTTCTCACCAGCACATAACAAGAATGCGCCCATGCTGGCAGCCATACCCATGCACAAAGTACTAACATGTGGCTTGATGAACTGCATCGTGTCATAGATTGCTAAGCCAGCCGATACAGAGCCGCCAGGAGAGTTGATATAAAGAGAAATTTCTTTATCTGGGTTCTCGCTCTCAAGGAAAAGTAACTGAGCAATAACCAAGTTTGCAGTTTGATCATTTACCTCGCCAACTAAGAAAACAACACGTTCTCTGAGTAGGCGAGAGTAAATATCATAGGCCCTCTCACCTCGACCAGAGGTTTCAATCACCATTGGAACTAAACCCAAACTTTTGGGCTCTAAATTCTCAGACTGGAAATGATTCTGGTTCATGTGATCAGACCTTTATTAATTAATTACTTAGTTGAGCTTGCTGAGTTCTTCAAAGGTAACGGCTTTATCAATCACTTTAGCTTTTGAAGTGAAATGCTTGATGACGTTATCTTCAAGAACCAAGTTCTCGATATCTTTAAGACGGCTTGGATTGCTATAGAACCAACGCACCACTTCTTTCGGATCTTCGTAAGTTGCTGCTTGTTCGTCGATCTCAGCTTTGATTTGATCTGAAGTGGCAGCTAAATTCTCTTGCTTAACCAAGTCGCTCAAAATCAAGCCAAGACGAACACGCTTGAGAGCTTGCTCAGCGAACATCTCAGCAGGGATAGGTGCATCTTTAGCATTTGGAATGCCGCGCTGCATCAAGTCTTGACGTGCGGACTCAACCAAACGCTCTTGCTCTTGAGCAACCAACGATTTTGGAGCATCAAGATCGCAAATACTGTTGAGCTTCTCCATGACTTCACCTTTTAGCAAGGAAGTAATGCGACGCTTCGTTTCACGATCTAAATTCTCTTTAACTTCTTCGCGCATCTTCGCAACGCCACCTTCAGCAACGCCCAAGGATAATGCAAAGGCATCGTCAATCGCAGGTAGGTGTGCCCAGTTGACTGACTTCACAGTGATGGTGAAATCAGCAGTCTTACCAGCCACATCTTTACCGTGGTAATCGGCTGGGAAACTTAATGGGAAAGTCTTGCTCTCGCTTACCTTGAGCCCCAAAGTAGCAGCTTCAAATTCTGGGAGCATACGACCTTCACCAAGAACGTATTCAAAGTTTTCCGCTTTACCGCCAGCAAATTCAACGCCGTCGATTTTGCCGACAAAGTCGATTACAACTTGGTCGCCAGCTTGAGCTGCTGTGTTTGCACCACCATCACCATGAGCACCAGCTTCGCCGCGCGGATGGTAATGCACTTGCTGCTTACGCAATACATCCAAAGCACGATCAATCTCGGCATCTGAAATGTCGGTTGTGTATTTAGTTACTTCAGCTTTACTGAAATCGCCAATTTTCACTTCTGGCAAGACTTCAAAGTAAGCATCAAACACAATTTTGTCTGCGTCTAATTCTGATTTTGGATCGAGGCGTGGCTGACCAGCCAATAGAATTTTTTCATTTTGAGCTAAGTCATAGAAGAGTTCTTGAGCTTTATCAAACTGGAGCTCGAAATCCACTTGCATGCCGTATTGCTTTTCAACCATGTTCTTAGGCACTTTGCCTGGACGGAAGCCTGGGGCTTTCATGGTTTTACCCAATTTAGCCAAACGGTCTTCTCTTGCCTTAGCCAAATCGGCACGAGCGAACTCTAAGGTCACTTTGCGGTCTAACTGACCTAAATTTTCTATCTGCACAGCCATTCTCGTCTCTT
>NZ_NCFJ01000314.1:0-3000 GCF_002281105.1 Polynucleobacter sp. 35-46-11 | reverse complement strand
TAGTGTTATTACTTATACGAAACAACTTGTTCAGTAGAACTGAATAGAGTATGGTAGCTTCTGAAGCAGCAATGAATAACCTTTAGAGGAGTTTGTATGCAGACGAATAAGATCTTTAAGTTGGTGCTTGGCGCAGCTCTGTGCCTGTCCAACATGTTGGTAGTAAATGGTGTCTATGCCCAGTCTTGGCCAACTAAGCCAATTAAGTTTATTGTTCCTTACCCACCGGGTGGAGGTACTGATGTTATTGCTCGGATAGTACAAGAGCCTCTCGCCAAGGAATTGGGTCAGCAAGTCATTATTGATAATCGCGGAGGTGCTGGTGGTTCAATTGGATCTGCTTTGGCAGCCCAGTCCCCCTCTGATGGTTACACAGTGCTGTTTACGCTCTCATCTCACACCATTAATCCTTCTTTTTATCCCCGACTGCCATTTGATACAGAGAAAGATTTCTCTCCAGTTGTGACCATTGCATCTTTGCCTCAAATCTTGGTTGCCAATCCCAATTTTCCCGCCAAGAATGTTAAAGAAGTGATTGAGATGGCAAAAGCAAAACCAGGCTCTATCTCTTATGCCTCTGTTGGTAATGGGTCTCCAGGTCATCTCGCTGGTGCGATGATGGCAACAGATGCAGGTGTAGATATGGTTCACATCCCTTATCGTGGCGCTGGTCCAGCTATGAATGATTTGCTGGCTGGTCAAGTCGATTTGGAATTTGATGGCCTTGCTACATCTGCGCCACAAATTAACGCCGGTAAATTGGTGGCGATCGCCGTAGCTGCAAACAAGCGTTCTTCAGCAATTCCAAGTGTGCCAACATTCCAAGAAGCTGGTTTGCCTGACTATGTAGTGTCAACTTGGTACTCTATGTTTGCTCCAGCAGGCACTCCAAAACCGATCGTTGACAAGATGATTGTTGAAGTGCAGAAGGCCTTAAATTCACCAAAGCTCAAGTCAATCTGGGAGAAAAACGGCTCTGAGACGCCGAATCTCTACGGTGAAGCATTTGGTAAGCAA
Organism: Polynucleobacter sp. 35-46-11; assembly: GCF_002281105.1. Classification (NCBI taxonomy): domain Bacteria; kingdom Pseudomonadati; phylum Pseudomonadota; class Betaproteobacteria; order Burkholderiales; family Burkholderiaceae; genus Polynucleobacter; species Polynucleobacter sp. 35-46-11. The sequence continues at coordinate 1,983 of NZ_NCFJ01000314.1, read as the reverse complement.
GTGCATGCTGACGTAGTTCGTTGGTCTAGCGTAGTCAAGAAATCTGGTGCTTCGTTAGATTAATTAAGCATTTAATGTATTGGTATTTGAGGCTCGAATGAATTTATATTCCTTATTGGAAAAGGGTTTTCCAAAAGATAAGCAAGCATGTGCACTTGAAACGCATGATGGACTTTATTACTCCTGGAGTGATCTAGAGCGTGCAACTGCCAAGATGGCAAATTTGCTTAAGAGCCTCAAGTTACCCACTGGATCAAGGGTTGCAGTTCAGGTTGAGAAATCTCCAGAGGCCCTTTTTCTTTATCTTGCCACTATCAAGGCAGGCTACGTTTACCTACCTCTGAACACAGCCTATCAAGCGGCGGAAATTCAATATTTTCTCGAGAATGCTGAGCCAGCAGTCGTGGTTTGTAGCAGCAAGAATTTCTCTTGGGTGTCGAAGGTTGCTTTTCAGGCTGGCACTAAACACGTATTTACTTTGGATGAAGATCGTAAGGGTACTTTGCTTGATCGTGCAGCTGGTCAAAGTGATAAATTCAAAACCGTTGCCGTAAAAGATGATGATTTAGCTGCTATTTTGTATACCTCCGGTACAACCGGTCGCAGTAAAGGTGCGATGCTGACCCACAAGAACTTGGGTAGTAATGCACAGGTGCTGCAGAAGTTTTGGGGCTGGAAAAAAGGTGATGTTCTATTACATGCTTTGCCAATCTTTCATGTCCACGGTTTGTTTGTAGCTGCTCATGGTGCGTTAATTAACGGTAGCAAAATGATTTGGTTGCCGCGTTTAGATACTGCGCAACTAATTCATCACATGCCCAATTCCACTGTAATGATGGGTGTGCCAACGTTCTATGTACGCTTGCTTGCAGATAAAAACTTTAATAAGAGCGTCACGCGCAATATGCGCTTATTTGTTTCTGGTTCAGCTCCTTTGCTCACCGAAACGTTCAATACTTTTAAAGAGGTGATTGGTCAACCGATTCTTGAGCGCTATGGCATGAGCGAGACTGTGATGTTGGTCTCCAACCCATACAAAGGAAATCGTGTAGGCGGATCAGTCGGTTTACCTTTGCCAGGTGTGAAGGTGCGCGTGGTTAATGAAAACAATAAACCTTGTGGTGTTGATGAAATCGGTAGTATCCAAGTTAAAGGCCCAAATATATTCAAGGGCTACTGGCGCATGCCAGAGAAAACTGCAGAAGAATTTACCAAAGACGGCTGGTTTAAAACTGGTGACGTTGGTCGTTGGGGTGGCGATGCCAATGGTGGTAAAGCACCCAAGGACTACCTTTGTATTGTTGGACGCAGCAAGGACTTAATTATTTCTGGTGGCTATAACGTTTATCCAAAAGAAATCGAAAGCTTTATCGATGACATGGATGGCGTAGATGAGAGTGCTGTGATTGGTATTCCGCATCCAGATTTTGGTGAGGCAGTAATGGCAGTGGTTGTACCAAAAGCAGGTGCCAAGCTAGATGCACAAGCCATGATCGCTGCACTCAAAACGCAGATTGCGAACTTCAAGATTCCAAAGCGCTTAGAAATTGTTTCTGACTTGCCTCGCAATGCAATGGGTAAAGTTCAGAAGAATATTCTGCGTCAGCAATACGCCAGCTAATCTCAGGAAATCAGTTTTTTAGAAACCAAATGCCTTGCGGCTTTCATTAAACATGAAGGCTGCGAGCATAACGAGCATTACACCAAAGATGCGTTTGAGTTGAGCTACATTGAGCCTTCTAGCCATCTTGGCGCCAAGCGGGGCTGTAAATATACTAACCGCCACAATGCAAAGCACTGCGGGAACATAAACAAATCCAAGTGAGCCTGCAGGGAGGTTAGGGTTGCCCCAACTTCCGTACATATAACCAATCGTTGCCGCAGCCGCAATCGGAAATCCTAGGCCTGAAGAACTTGCCATCGCAGTATGTGGTTTTACATTGCACCAAAGCATAAATGGCACAGTGATAAAAGCCCCACCTG
>NZ_NCFJ01000313.1:0-3007 GCF_002281105.1 Polynucleobacter sp. 35-46-11 | reverse complement strand
TTTACTGCTTTGGATGAAGCAGGTATGGCGATTCAGTTGGATTCCTTGGATCGCACGCAATTGCCGCAATGGATTGCGGGACGACTCAAGAAGCAGGGTCAAGAAGTGCAGTCAGGTCCAGATGGACAGCGCGCTTTAGCTTTCATTGCTGAGCAAGTAGAAGGAAACCTGATTGCTGCCCATCAAGAAATTCAAAAGCTAGGTTTATTGCATCCTGCAGGCGTATTAACTGAGGACCAAATTAGGTCAGCTATTTTGAAAGTGGCTCGCTATAACGTTTTTGAGCTAACTGAAGCAATGTTGGCTGGTGATCTGCCTCGACTCAATCGTATGTTAGATGGCCTCAAGGGTGAGGGTGAGCCTTTAGTTTTAATTCTGTGGAGCGTAACTGAAGAGCTTCGGATACTATCGAAACTGAAGGCAGCAAGCGATGCTGGAGAATCTGTGCAGAACTTAATGCGTGCTAACCGCATTTGGGGTAATAAAGAGCGTTTATATCCTCAGGCTTTAAAGCGGGTGCAGCCCTTAAGGTTGCGCAGAGCAATGCAGCTAGCTGCAGGTTTAGATCGTCAGGCTAAAGGATTGCATGCGGCGGAATTACCAGCAGATCCTTGGGATGGTTTGCGTTTAGTGGGAAATCTATTGCGCTAGATACATCAATATTAATTTTGACATAGTAAATATATGAGTAATTCAACAAATACCATTCAGCAAATGATGCAAGATATTGGCCGACGTGCTCGTCAGGCATCACGCTCAATGGCGCGGGCATCTAGCGAACAGAAAAATAAAGCCTTATTGCATATCGCCAAGTTGGTTCGTGAGCGTGCTGAAGAAATTCAGCGTGTGAATGCGCTTGATGTTGCTCGCGCAAAAACCAATGGGCAAGACGCCGCCTTTATTGACCGCCTCACCATGACTCCCAAGACGATTGAGTCTATGGCATTGGGTTTAGAGCAAATTATTTCTTTGGAAGATCCGATTGGAAAAATAACGCCATTGCAAAAACAGGCCTCTGGTATTGAACTCGGTCAGATGCGTGTTCCACTCGGTGTGATTGGCATTATTTATGAGTCTCGTCCAAATGTGACAATTGATGCCGCAGCTCTTTGCTTAAAGTCAGGTAATGCAGTGATTTTGCGTGGTGGCTCAGAGGCGATTGACTCAAATGCCTTATTGGCGCAATTGATTCAAGAAGGTTTGGATGCAGCTAATTTGCCAATGGATGCAGTTCAAGTTGTGACCACTACAGATCGCGCTGCTGTTGGCGAAATGATCACCATGACCGAATACATTGATGTGATCGTGCCACGCGGTGGCAAAAGTTTAATTGCCCGATTGATGGCAGAAGCACGCGTGCCGATGATTAAGCATTTGGATGGCATCTGCCATACCTATGTTGATGCTGACGCAGATATCGCGATGGCGATTAAGGTTTGCGATAACGCCAAGACCCAACGCTATGCGCCTTGCAATGCGATGGAAACACTCCTGGTCAACAAGAATATTGCGCCGCAAGTTTTGCCAGCTCTTTGTAAGATTTACCAAGACAAGGGTGTGGAATTACGTGTTGATGACCAAACCCGAAATACGCTTGAGGCGGCTGGTTTTAGAGGCTTAGTCAATGCCACTGAAGAAGATTGGCAGACAGAATATTTAGCGCCGATTTTGTCGATTAAGACGGTTGCGGATATGGATGAGGCAATGGGTCATATTGAGCAATATGGCAGTAAACATACTGATGCCATCATTACTAACAATCAGGCTCAAGCGAATCGTTTTTTGCGAGAAGTCGATAGTGCCAGCGTAATGGTCAATGCCAGCACGCGTTTTGCCGATGGTTTTGAGTACGGACTTGGTGCGGAGATTGGCATTTCCAATGACAAATTACATGCTCGTGGCCCTGTAGGTTTGGATGGTTTGACTTCCCTCAAATACATCGTCATGGGCCATGGCGAAATTCGTACTTAATCAATCCCGATTCAAGAACGATAAAAAATACCTAACGGAGACTATTCATCATGGGTAATGCATATTTATGGACTAAGACACTTCACATTGTTTTGATTGCCTCTTGGTTTGCAGGCTTGTTTTATCTCCCACGTATTTTTGTGAACCTAGCGGATGAGAAAAATCCTGAAGTCTATGCACGTCTTCTCGGCATGGCTGATCGCCTCTTTCGTTTTATGACCATTTTGGCAGTACCTGCAGTCTTGTTGGGCCTGACACTTTGGCTGCATTTTAAGATTGGTGCCGGTGAGGTTTGGATGCATGCCAAATTTTTCTTTGTTATCTTGGTTATTGGTTACCACCATGCTTGTTGGGGCTTGCTCAAAAAGTTCCGTAATGGTGTTAATGCCCGCTCTGGAGTTTGGTATCGCTGGTTTAATGAAGTGCCTGTCATCCTTTTATTGATCGTGACAGCCTTAGTCGTGATCAAGCCTTAATGCTGATACCTAAGTAATTGTTTAATTGTTTTGATGATTTTTTACTTCACCTTTTTAGATTGCTAGCCCAATGAGATTTTTTGTTGTTTGTCCAGGCGGACTGGAAGTGCCTCTTGCACAAGAGCTAGCAAGTATTGCGCAGCGCCCCGACTGCAAGGCTTTGGGTGTTTGGGTGATTGATCCAACGCCGACGAGTCCAACGGGTGGAGTAGGCTTGGCAGCCCCTATCTCTGCAGCGATGGCATTGAACTTGCATTCGCGGATTGCAAGCCGCGTCTTGCTGCAAATGGCAGAATCGCCATACCGCCAGGAAGAGGATTTGTATAAGCTGGCGAGTGGTTTGGCTTGGGAGGAGTGGTTCTCATCTAAGCAAACTTTGCGGGTGGATGTGACTGCTCATCGCTCCCCACTTAAGAGCCTGAATTTCGCCACCCTGAAGATCAAGGATGCGATTGTGGATCGCCTGCGTGATGTCACTGGTGACCGCCCAAGCATTGATACTGCGTTTCCTGATGTGCGCGTTCAGGCTCATTTGACGGCAACACATGCCACTATCTATT
>NZ_NCFJ01000312.1:0-3013 GCF_002281105.1 Polynucleobacter sp. 35-46-11 | reverse complement strand
ATGACGGACCGTTTTCTTGGGCTGGTGTTTGGTTTAGCACGTGGCGCTGTGGTTGTGGTTGTGATGGCTACCTTAGCCGCTTTAACACCAATACCTCAAAGCGTAGCTTGGCAGAAAGCAATAACACGACCAGCTATCGATATGGCTACCAGTTTAATAAAAGGCTGGTTACCAGCTGATTGGGCAAAGCAATTGGGCAGTTCTATGCCTAAAATTACACCCACCGTTACACCTTCATTAACCATAGGGATCTAGGCTTATGTGCGGCGTTGTTGGAACAGTTTCCCACTCCCCAGTTAATCAGCTGATATACGATGCTTTGTTGCTTTTGCAACATCGCGGTCAAGATGCTGCAGGTATGGCAACGATGAATGGCAATTCATTCACAATGCATAAAGCAAACGGTTTAGTTCGAGATGTATTTAGAACCCGCAATATGCGTAGCTTAGTTGGTAATGCTGGCATCGGCCAAGTGCGCTATCCAACCGCTGGCTCAGCTAGTAGCGAAGAAGAGGCGCAGCCTTTTTACGTTAGTGCCCCATATGGAATTATCTTGGCTCACAACGGCAATCTCACCAATGCGGCTAGTCTTCGTGTAGAGATGGCTTATCGTGATCGTCGTCATATCAATACCAGCTCTGATACAGAGGTGCTGTTAAACGTTTTGGCTGACGAACTTCAAAAAGAGACTAATAGCGTAGCACTGGACGAGGGTGCAATGTTTAATGCAGTTACTGAGGTAACTAAGCGCGTTAAGGGCTCTTATGCGGTTGTCTCTTTGATTGCTGGCTATGGTTTATTAGCGTTTCGGGATCCATTTGGCATTCGTCCATTGTGTATTGGTCGCATTGATACACCTAAGGGTCCAGAGTGGATGATTGCTTCTGAGTCTGTTGCGCTTGATGGTCTTGGCTTTACTTTTGTACGTGACGTCAATCCAGGCGAAGCAATCTATATTGACTTAGATGGCAATTTCTATTCCCGTCAATGTGTTGCTGACGCAGTTCTAACGCCTTGTATTTTCGAGTACGTCTACATGGCCCGCCCAGACTCAACGATTGATGGCGTTACTGTTTATAACGTACGTATGCGGATGGGCGACTACCTTGCCGAAAAGATTCGCAAAGAAACTATTCCAGGTGAGATCGATGTTGTTATGCCGATTCCGGACTCCAGTCGTCCGGCGGCAATGCAAGTTGCTAAACGCCTTGGCGTTGATTACCGCGAAGGATTCTTTAAGAATCGTTATATTGGTAGAACCTTCATCATGCCAGGTCAAGCGGTTCGCAAGAAATCGGTTCGCCAGAAACTGAACGCAATGCGGATTGAATTCAAAGATAAAACCGTGTTGATTGTGGATGACTCAATCGTTCGCGGCACCACCTCTTTTGAAATAGTGCAGATGGCGCGCGAGTCTGGTGCCAAGAAAGTGATCTTTGCTTCTGCCGCGCCTCCTGTCCGCTTCCCGAATGTCTACGGAATTGATATGCCAACTCGGAGTGAGCTAGTTGCCTACGGTCGCACCGACGAAGAGATTAATAAGATGATTGGCGCAGATCAACTGATTTACCAAAGTGTTGAGGATATGAAGCAGGCAGTTAAAGATATCAATCCCAATATCCAACACTTTGAAGCCTCTTGTTTTGATGGTCACTATATTACTGGCGACATCAATGAATCTTATTTGGATGCCCTAGAGGCAGCTCGCAATACCTCTGAGGCTAAGGCAGATCGTCAACGCGACTCCAGTGATTTTGCGCGATCACAACTTCACCTGCATTTGGCTACCGAAGACTAAAAACAACGACAGAATTCCTCAGATACTACTGTCTGAGGCAATTCTGCAATTCGGTGTCAAAATAGCGGTATGAAGAGCAAAACTACCCGCAAAAAACCCGATTTCTCAAAACTTGCGCTAGAGACCCTTGCGGTTCGCGCTGGTACTCGCCGTACTGCTGAGTACCAAGAGCATTCAGAGGCGATGTTTCTCACTTCCAGCTTTTGCTTCGATAGTGCGGAGTTGGCTGCAGATGGTTTTGCGCATGCAGACCAAGGCTTTATTTACTCCCGATTTACCAATCCCACCGTCAGCATGTTCCAGGATCGATTGGCTGCATTAGAGGGTGGTGAGGCTTGCATTGCAACTTCCTCTGGAATGGCTGCTATTTTGACAATGGCCATGTCCCATCTGCAAGCGGGCGACCATGTGGTTTGCTCTCGCTCGGTATTTGGTGCAACCATTCAATTGTTTAGCAATATTTTGGGTCGTTTTGGTATTACAACTACTTATGTGGATTTGTCAGATACCAAGGCTTGGCAAAATGCCGTCCAAGAAAACACCAAACTTTTTTATTTGGAAACACCTTCCAATCCTTTAACTGAGATTGCGGACATTAAGGCAATTTCTAAGATTGCCAAGAAGGCAAAAGCTCTCTTTGCAGTAGATAACTGTTTCTGCACGCCTGCATTACAAAAGCCTCTCTCATTGGGTGCCGATATAGTCATCCATTCAGCAACGAAGTATTTGGATGGTCAGGGTCGCGTAGTGGGCGGCGCCATTGTTGGCAGCAATGATTTCATTATGGGTAAAGTATTTCCGTATGTTAGAACTGCTGGCCCAACGCTCTCTGCGTTTAATGCCTGGGTGTTTTTAAAGGGTCTTGAGACGCTAGAGTTGCGTATGAAGCAGCAAAGTCAAAATGCCTTGGAAATTGCTCAATGGCTAGAAAAGCAGCCTGGGGTAGAGCGTGTTTATCACCCTGGTCTGAAATCTCATCCGCAACATGCACTGGCTAAGCGTCAACAAAAAGCGGGTGGCGCTATATTGTCCTTCACTCTTAAGGGTGGCAAAAAGGCTGCCTTCAAATTGATTAATCAAACCAAGCTTTGCTCCATTACCGCAAACCTAGGTGATACGCGTACAACCATTACGCACCCTGCAACAACGACGCATTGCCGCGTTAGTCCAGAAGCTCGCAAAGCAGCAGGTATAACCGATGGACTCGTCCGAATT
>NZ_NCFJ01000311.1:0-3014 GCF_002281105.1 Polynucleobacter sp. 35-46-11 | reverse complement strand
AGACTGTACGCAGCGCGTGGTATTGATAAACCCGATGAACTCTCATTAGATCTCAAACAACTTCTCTCACCAGTGGAGTTGAAAAACTGCATCAGCACCGCCACCCTACTCGCCGATATTCTCGAGCGTCAGGAAGCGATGCTGGTGGTGGCAGACTACGACTGTGATGGCGCCACTGCCTGTGCTGTTGCGCTCAGAGGCTTAAAGATGTTGGGTGGGCCAGATACACCCATTCAATTTTTAGTGCCGAATCGTTTTACGATGGGCTACGGACTAACACCAGAGGTGGTGGATTTAGCTGCGCAGCAAACTCCCAAACCCAAATATCTCATTACGGTTGATAACGGTATTGCTAGTGAATCTGGTGTTGATCGAGCTCGCGAATTGGGCATGGAAGTCATCGTGACTGACCACCACTTACCAGGTGATCGATTACCAAAAGCGACTGCAATCGTGAACCCCAATCAGCCTGGCTGCACATTCCCAAGCAAAGCGCTTGCAGGCGTGGGGGTGATGTTCTATTTATTGGTGGCTCTTCGTGCAGAACTTCGCAAGCGCGGAAAATTTACTGCTGAGACTCAACCTAAAATCGAGAGCTTATTAGATTTGGTGGCCTTAGGTACTGTTGCAGATGTGGCGCAACTTGATCGCAATAACCGCATCTTGGTTTCCAATGGTTTAAAGCGTATTCGCGCGGGAGTGTCACAAGCAGGTATTCAAGCACTATTTCAAGCCGCAACACGGGATCCTCGTAAGGCCAATACCTTTGATTTAGGTTTTGCCATTGGACCTCGACTTAATGCTGCAGGACGCTTAGCAGACATGACTTTAGGCATTCGTTTATTGCTTAGCGATAAACCTGACGAGGCTATTGAACTAGCATACGAACTAGATCGCATTAATCGCGAGCGACGCGTCATTGAAGGCGGCATGCAAGAAGCTGCCCTCGCCCACCTTGCTGAAGATCAACTGGCAGGCACCATGGCCGAGCGCTCTAGCATTTGTCTTTGGAATGCAGAGTGGCATCAAGGCGTAGTTGGTATCGTGGCATCCCGCCTCAAAGAACGTTTTAATCGCCCTGCAATTGTGTTTGCCCCTGCTGATGGTGCTAGCGGAGAAGAATTACGTGGTTCCGGCAGATCGTTGACAGGCTTTCATCTACGCGATGCTTTAGATATTGTTTCTAAACGTGAGCCAGGTCTGATTCTCAAATTTGGCGGGCATGCCATGGCAGCGGGTCTGAGTATTAGAAAAGCGGATTTTGAAAAGTTTGATGCAGTTTTTCAAAATGTTGCCAATGAATTACTGAATGATGAACTATTAGAGCGTCGCCATATTCATGATGGCTCTCTTGATCTTTCTGAGTTCACGCCAGAAACGGGCGATCTTCTTGCCGAAGAAATCTGGGGTCAGGGCTTTCCTCAGCCCATTTTTTATGGGGAATTTGAGGTCGGACAACAAAGCCTCATGAAGGAAAAACATCTACGCTTACAGCTTCGCCCGATTGGGGATGGCCAGTTAGCCAGCAAACCATTTACCGGCGTTTGGTTCAACCGGACTCAGCCCTTGCCAGCCAAGGCCAAGCTGGCCTATCGCCTAGTAACAGACCGCTTCCAGGGTCAAGCTCGCGTACAACTCATGGTTGAAGCCCACGACGAGGCTTGATCTGCAATAACCCCCTTATAATTAGGGGATGGAAGCCGAACAACTCAATATTATTTCAAATACCTTGTCCGATCTGCTCACCCGTGAGCAAGCACTTCGGGGGTATCTTTGACTTCGAAGTAAAGTCACGACGCCTTACTGAAGTTAACTCTATTCTTGAAGATCCCACCATTTGGGATGATCAAAAGAAAGCACAAGCCCTCGGCAAAGAAAAGAAATTGCTCGATGGCGTTGTTGCCACCCTCACCGATTTAAATAGCAATATCACTGGCGCCATCGAACTGTTCGACATGGCCAAAGAAGAAAGTGATTTTGAAACGATTGGCGCTATCGAGCAAGACGTTGAGAGCTACAGCAAGATCATTCATGATCTTGAGTTCCGCCGCATGTTCCATAACGAAATGGATTCCTGTAATTGCTTTATTGATATTCAAGCAGGCGCAGGTGGCACAGAAGCTTGTGACTGGGCGAGCATGCTCTTCCGTCAATACCTCAAGTATTGCGAACGTAAAGGCTACAAAACAGAAATTCTGGAAGAGTCTGATGGTGACGTTGCTGGTATTAAGAGCGCCACTATCAAAGTAGATGGTGAGTATGCATACGGCCACCTCCGTTCAGAGACTGGTGTGCATCGCTTGGTACGTAAGTCCCCATTTGATTCATCAAACGGTCGCCATACTTCTTTTGCCAGCATCTATGTTTACCCAGAGATTGACGACTCGATTGAGATTGATGTCAATCCAGCAGATATTCGTACCGACACCTATCGCGCCTCTGGTGCGGGTGGTCAGCATATTAATAAAACCGACTCTGCAGTTCGCTTGACCCACCTTCCAACTGGCATTGTGGTGCAGTGTCAGAATGATCGAAGCCAACACCGCAATAGAGCTGAAGCGATGACGATGCTCAAATCTCGCTTGTATGAGCATGAGATGCAAAAGCGTCGTGCAGAGCAAGACAAGCTTGAGGCAAGCAAAACCGATGTGGGTTGGGGTCATCAAATCCGCTCCTACGTACTCGATCAAAGCCGCATTAAAGACTTACGCACTAACGTTGAGATATCCAATACACAAAAAGTATTGGATGGCGATCTTGATGCCTTTATTGAAGCTAGCCTGAAGCAAGGCGTTTGATTCATTCCCCCTATTCCAGCTATTAATATTGCATATGAACGATCAAGTGAACTCCAACCCTAATCAAGCTACTGAAGCTGTTGATGAAAATCACATCATTGCCGAGCGTCGTGAGAAATTAGCCAAGTTACGCGAAGGCGGAGTAGCGTTTCCAAATGACTTCGTGCCGACCCACTTAGCTGCAGATCTGCATACTCACTATGACAGCCTCACTAA
>NZ_NCFJ01000310.1:699-3730 GCF_002281105.1 Polynucleobacter sp. 35-46-11 | reverse complement strand
CAAAGCTAAAGCCCGGAACCTACCAACTACCTACTCGCGCTAGCTTAGGCAATATTTTGTTACAAATCGCGCGTGGTGATCGAGTACGAGAAAGCATCGCGATTATTCCTGGCATGACTATATGGCAGCTGAGAGCTTTAATTGACAATCACCCAGCCCTGATTCATCAAACCAAGGGCATGAGCTCTAAGGAGCTGTTGCAAGCTCTTGGCCTCTTCTATCCGGGAGATGAGGGACTTTTCTATCCTGATACCTATATTTTTGACCCAGATGACTCAGATATCTCAATTTACAGAAGGGCTTCTCAGGCAATGCAAAAGCAGCTTAATGCTGTTTGGGGACAAAAAGATACGGCCTTGCCACTTAAAACACCTTATGAGCTTCTCATCCTTGGTTCAATAGTGGAAAAGGAGACTGGGCGCTCCAGTGACCGATCCTTGGTTGCCGCAGTATTTGTCAATCGACTGAATTTGAATATGCCATTACAGACAGATCCAACTGTAATTTACGGCATTGGCCCTCAATTTGACGGTAATCTTCGAAAAGCAGATTTACGTAAAGACAGTCCCTACAATACTTATATGCGCAAAGGTTTACCACCCACTCCGATAGCAATGCCAAGTAAGGAGTCTCTCCAGGCTGTGATCAATCCGGCAAAAAGTGATGCAATCTATTTTGTGGCGCGCGGTGATGGCAGCAGTCATTTTTCCAAAACATTGAAAGAGCATGAAAGTGCTGTTGATCAATTTCAACGCAAACGTAATGCCTCAGCTAAATCAAATTCACAATAATTCTTATGGCTACTCAATTTCCAGGTTATTTCATTAGTTTTGAGGGTATTGATGGTGCCGGCAAGAGTACGCATATCGAGTCTTTTAGCAAGTTATTAAAACAGCGCTATCCAGACCGTGAAGTTGTCATGACTCGAGAGCCAGGCGGCACCCAATTAGGTGAGCAGCTGCGTGCCTTATTACTCGATGCCCCCATGAACTTAGAAACGGAAGCTTTGCTGATGTTCGCGGCTCGTCGTGAACATATTGCTCAAATAATAGAGCCTGCATTACAGGCCGGGAAGATTGTTATTTCCGATCGCTTTACCGATGCTAGCTTTGCTTATCAAGGTGGGGGGCGGGGCTTAAGCCTGAGCAAGCTAAATGATTTAGAGCGTTGGGTGCAAGGGCGTCCAGATGGCACATTACTTCAACCGAATCTAACTTTTCTGTTTGATTTGCCCGGCTCAATTGCCGAAACTAGAAGATCAAAGGTGAGGGCGCCTGATAAATTTGAAAAGATGGATCTAGATTTTTTTGAGAAGGTTCGTCAAGAGTATTTGCGTAGAGCAAAAGCAGATCCCAAACGCTTTTATCTTGTAGATGCCACTAGAACACCAGATGCAATTTGGAATGAACTTGAGTCACTCGAGATCAAACTCTAAATGAGCGACCTGATGTTCCCAATCGAGTCGGAAAAGAAAATAGCACCCTGGCTAGAGTCCATTTGGGCTGGCCTTGATCTAACTGTATTTCCGAACGCGGTATTGATTCATGGTCAATCAGGTATTGGCAAGTTTGAGTTCTCCATTGAATTAGCTAAAGCGCTTTTATGTGAATCATCATCCGAGGTGAAGCCCTGCAACCAATGCGAGGCTTGCAGGTGGTTTGATTCTGGTAACCACCCCGATTTTGTTGCCCTGGTGCCCGAGACGCATCGCAAACTGTTGCCTCATGGTGATTTTGATTCTGAAGCTGACTCTCCTAAAAAATCTAAGGCCGCCCAAGCCGATAGCGATGGGGATGGACCCGAGAAGAAGGAGAAAAAGACCATTGCCATTGAAGATGCTCGGAGTGCAATTGAAGCGCTATCTATTGGATCTCACCGTGGTGGCAATCGAGTAATTTTGGTTTATCCACTAGAAATGTTGAGACCGGACTCTGCGAATGCTTTATTGAAGTCTCTCGAAGAGCCGCCCAAAAATACGATCTTTATTTTGCTTGCCGATCGCCTTGATCGTGTTTTGCCTACAATTCGCTCACGCTGTCGCCTACTTTCTGCACCACGACCAGATCGATTAACTGGACTAAGCTGGTTGCGTAATCAGCTCAATAAAGTGCCTGGCCTAAAAATGAGCGATGCCGATATTGAGTCTATCTATGATGAACAGGGCGGGGCACCATATGCAGTTTTAGATTCCTTAATTGCGCGCCACAACCAGGATGAAAAAGATGAGCTCACTATAGCCATCCAGGCATCACGATATTTATTGCAAGCGATGTCGCAGGGTCCTCGCATAAATTGGTTGGATGCTGCCGATAAGACGCAAAAGGCACGCTATTCAGTTTTGCTGACCACAATGCAGCGCTGGGTCTCAGACCTACAGAGTTGCGCTCAATTGGGCTCACCCCGTTATTACCCAAAGCATGAGGACTCAATTAAAGCCCTAGCCAAAGAAGCCCGCCTGCCAAAGTTGCTTCGTTTCTGGAAATCTTTGACACAGGCGCGGCGTCATGAAAATCACCCCCTGGCTACACGCATTCAATTGGAGGCCTTACTTTCCCAATACCAGCAGGTATTTGAAGATTAAAATGGTGAGTCATGTTTATAGACTCACATTGCCATCTCGATTTCCCAGAATTTCAAGCTAGACTTCCTGAGGTTTTAGCCAATATGGCTGCCTGCAAAGTGACTCACGCACTTTGTATTTCGGTTGATATCCCAGATTTTCCGAAAGTGCGGAAACTTGCTGAGGATCATGCTCATTTATATGCCTCTGTCGGAGTTCATCCAGACTACGAAGACACCCCAGAACCTAGCTTTGAGTTTTTGCTTGAAGAGGCTAAACACCCCAAAATCGTTGCTATAGGTGAGACCGGTTTGGACTATTACCGCATGGGTGATCGCAGCTATGAATCCATGGAATGGCAAAGAGATCGATTTAGGACTCATATCAGAGCTGCCGTTGCCTCGAAAAAGCCTCTCATCATCCACACACGTTCATCTTCAGTAGATACGCTCAAAATCCTAAAAGAAGAGG
>NZ_NCFJ01000310.1:0-676 GCF_002281105.1 Polynucleobacter sp. 35-46-11 | reverse complement strand
ATGGGCTTTTATATCTCGTTTTCAGGCATTGTGACCTTTAAGAGCGCCAAAGATCTTCAGGAGACTTGCAAATATGTCCCACTGGATCGCATGTTGATTGAAACGGATTCGCCTTATTTAGCCCCAATTCCTTATCGCGGCAAGACCAATGAGCCTGCCTGGGTCTCTAAGGTTGGTGAATTTGTAGCCAATCTCAAAGGTGTCTCTGTTGATGAGATAGCCGAGCGAACTTCTAGTAATTTTTTCCAATGTTTTCAAATAAATAGAGCAACTTCATGAGAGATTCATTTAAATTCATTTTCGCTGTAAATGCAGTTACATTGTGTCTTTCCAGTAGCTTATTTGCGCAATCGGCCGATCAAATTGATGACTTTACTAAGGCTGCTAAGTTTGATGATGTTTCTGAGGTTCAATCGCTCTTGAAGGCTGGCATTAGCCCAAATACCTTAGATCCCAAGGGTAATCCAATGTTGATAGTCGCCATCCGCGATAAATCTAAGAAAGTGACGGATTTACTCCTTGCAAATCCTGCCACTAACGTGAATTTGGCTAACAAGAGTGGTGAAAATGCACTGATGATGGCGGCATTCGACGGAGATCTCCCAACAGTCAAGATGCTGGTTTTAGATAAGAAGGCATCCGTAAACAAGCAAGGCTGGGCGCCAATTCACTATGC
>NZ_NCFJ01000309.1:0-3032 GCF_002281105.1 Polynucleobacter sp. 35-46-11 | reverse complement strand
CGCAATGTTTCCTGACATTGAGTTGGGCCTGCAGAAACTACCACTATCTCAGTCGCAACGCCTGACTCCTTGAGTCGAACCGCCTCTTCCACTGCAATCTCATCAAAAGGATTCATACTCATTTTGACGTTCGCCAAATCGACACCGGAGTTATCTGATTTAACCCGAATTTTGACGTTGTAATCAACGACACGCTTTACTGCGACTAAGATTTTCATGCTGAATTCTCTATTTTTGAGTAACTTTTCTATTTTATCCGTCTAGCACCAATTAGAGTTAGACGTCGATTGCTGAAGCGGATCCTGCCTGCTTACGCAATTCAAACTTCTGAATCTTGCCGGTAGAGGTCTTTGGTAGCTCACAGAAAACAATGGCTCTTGGAACCTTAAAACCAGCCAGATGCTGCTTGCAATGGGCGATGATGTCAGCGGGCGTCACTTCCATACCGGGCTTGATCTCCAAAAATGCACAAGGTGTCTCGCCCCACTTATCGTCGGGCTTGGCAACTACTGCAGCTGCCATCACTGCTGGATGACGATAGAGAACATCCTCAACCTCCACAGAGGAAATATTTTCACCGCCAGAAATAATGATGTCCTTACTACGATCTTTCATCTTGATATAGCCATCAGGGTTCATCACTGCTAAATCACCAGAATGAAACCAGCCTCCCTCAAAGGCCTCTTTAGTTGCCTTCTCATTCTTGAGGTAACCCTTCATGGCGATATTGCCCTTAAACATAATTTCGCCCATGGTCTCACCATCAGCAGGCACAGGCTTAAGAGTCTCAGGATCAAGAACAGCAATTGCTTGTTGCATGTGATAACGAACACCTTGACGGGCATTGAGGCGAGCCCTCTCACCAATATCTACCTCATTCCACTCATCCTGCTTTACACAAACTGCTGCGGGACCGTAGACCTCAGTTAATCCGTAGACGTGCGTCAAATCAAACCCGAGCTTTTCCATGCCTTCAATAATCGAAGCTGGAGGTGCGGCGCCTGCGATTAAACCCTTCACTCCAGGAGGTACACCCTCCTTTAATTCATCGGAGGTATTGACTAAAAGGTTATGCACAATGGGAGCTGCACAGTAATGCGTAACACCGTGCTCTTTAATGGCAGCAAAAATATGTTGCGCATCAACGCGACGTAGACAGACATTAATACCTGCACGAGCAGCTATCGTCCAGGGGAAGCACCAACCATTGCAATGGAACATGGGGAGCGTCCAGAGATAAATAGGGTGCTTATTAATGTCCCAATCCAAAATATTCGAGACGGCATTAATGGCTGCGCCACGATGGTGATACACCACGCCTTTTGGATTGCCGGTAGTTCCAGAGGTGTAATTGAGGCAAATGGCTTGCCATTCATCCGCGGGGACTTGCCATGCAAACTGGGGGTCGCCCTCAGATAAGAGCTTCTCATAAGTCAGTGCGCCTAACTTTTCACCAGGAACATCAAACTCATTTTCCTCGACATCAATTACTAAAAACTCACGGCCACTTTCTTTCTTCGCGATCTCAAGGGCTTTTTTCATCACTCCCGAGAATTCGGGATCCACCATCACCACTTTTGCTTCACCATGATTCAACATAAAGGCAACTGACTCTGGATCAAGGCGTGTGTTTAGGGCATTCAATACTGCTCCAGCCATCGGGATTCCGAAGTGCGCCTCAACCATTGGGGGCGTATTAGGTAACATCACGGCAACGGTATCGCCCAAGCCAATTCCATGCTTTTGCAGAGTGCTTGCTAGGCGACGACAACGCTCATAAGTCTGGCTCCAAGTCTGGCGCAGCTTGCCATGAACGATTGCCAAGCGATCTGGATACACCTGTGCTGATCGCTCAAGAAATAATAGTGGGGTAATCGGAGTGAAGTTGGCTGAGTTTCGCTCTAAACCTTGCTCAAAAATATTAGCCATATGCGCCTTAAAGATTGGTCTTTTTTAATCTGAACTGCTAATTTCTCTTAAATATCTGCGAGTGCTTTAACATGCGCAACCACACTGCGGCCCAAAGCAGAAAGGTTATAGCCACCCTCTAGGCAACTGACAATGCGACCTTGAGCATATTGGCTTGCAATCCCCTTAAGCTGCTTAGTCATCCAAGCATAATCATCCTCTACCAAGCCCATCTGCCCCAAATCATCCTCGCGATGAGCATCAAAGCCTGCAGAGATGATGATGAGCTCTGGCTCAAAGTCTCGTAAACGCGGCAACCACTGCTCTTCCACTATTGATCGCACCACATCACCACGTGTAGATGCAGGAAGTGGAACATTCACCATATTGTTTGCCCCATCTAAGCCGCTGTAGGGATAAAACGGGTGCTGAAAGAAACTACACATCAGCACATTAGGATCATTAAAGAACGCTGCTTCAGTACCATTACCGTGATGGACATCGAAATCAATAATGGCGACACGCTCAATGCCATACTCTTCCATGGCATATCGTGCTGCTACTGCTACATTATCAAAAACACAAAATCCCATAGAGCGGGTTGGCTCCGCATGGTGACCTGGCGGGCGCACCGCACAAAACACATTTTCAACTTCACCCTTCATAACCGCATCCACACCGGCAATGGCAGCACCTGCAGCACGCAAAGCGGCGCTCCAAGTATGAGGGTTCATAATAGTGTCACCATCGAGCATGAAGTAACCGCTAGCAGGCGAACGCTCTTTAACAAAGGCGATATGATCTGGGCTGTGAACTAACTCCAATTGGTCTTCAGTTGCTAATGGCGCATCTAAATGATGCAGAAAACGATCTACACCGCTGCGAATCAGCTGATCATTAATTGCCTGAATGCGCTCTGGGCACTCGGGGTGATGACTACCCATCTCATGCTTTAGAAAGTCTGGATGAGTTATGTATCCTGTTGTCATTACTAGAAATCCTCAATAGCAAAACTATAATTTTTATAATTTAATTAAACCTAGCAGAACATCAAAAACCCACTTTCTTATCCATGAATTTTCGCATCTCCAATCTCACATCAATACTATTCATAACCCTACTTC
>NZ_NCFJ01000032.1:0-17290 GCF_002281105.1 Polynucleobacter sp. 35-46-11 | reverse complement strand
TGTATGATGTAGGTTGATTTTACTAAGTTAATTCACTCAGCAATACAACTTCATCAGGATTATGACCATGTTTGACCGCCAAAACACCTTAGCTAAAACTGACCCCGAATTGTGGGCAGCGATTCAGAATGAGAATAAGCGTCAGGAAGACCATATTGAGCTGATCGCCTCTGAGAACTACACCTCGCCAGCAGTAATGCAGGCACAGGGCTCTCAGTTGACCAATAAGTACGCTGAAGGTTATCCAGGTAAGCGTTATTACGGCGGTTGCGAGTTTGTCGACGTCGCTGAGCAATTGGCGATTGATCGCGTTAAGGCCTTGTTCGGTGCTGAAGCAGCTAACGTACAACCTCATTGCGGCGCCTCTGCTAACCAAGCGGTGTTCTTGGCTTTCTTGAAGCCGGGCGACACATTCATGGGTATGAGCTTGGCTGAAGGTGGCCACCTGACTCACGGTATGGCTCTCAATATGAGTGGTAAGTGGTTTAACCCAATTGCTTACGGCTTAGATAAAAATGAAGAAATTGACTACGAGCAGATGGAGCGCTTGGCTCGTGAGCACAAACCAAAATTGATTATTGCTGGCGCCTCTGCTTATTCCAGGAAGATTGATTTCGAGCGCATCGGTAAATTAGCAAAAGAAGTGGGCGCGATTTTCATGGTGGACATGGCTCACTACGCGGGCTTGGTGGCTGCAGGCGTTTATCCAAACCCAGTGCCACATGCTGACATTGTGACCTCCACAACGCACAAGAGTTTGCGTGGTCCTCGCGGCGGCATCATCTTGATGAAAGCTGAGCACGAGAAAGCAATTAACTCTGCGGTATTCCCTGGCCTACAAGGCGGTCCTTTGATGCACGTGATTGCTGGTAAGGCGGCAGCGTTTAAAGAAGCGCAAGAGTCTGGCTTTATTGATTATCAAAAGCAGGTCGTTGCTAACGCCAAAGCCTTAGCAGAGACATTAATTGCTCGCGGCCTGCGCATTGTTTCTGGCGGCACAGACTCTCACGTGATGTTGGTGGACTTGCGTGCCAAGAAAATGACCGGTAAAGAAGCTGAGCGTGTATTGGGCGAAGCGCACATTACTTGCAACAAGAATGGCATTCCAAACGATCCAGAAAAACCAATGGTAACGAGTGGTATTCGTTTGGGTTCACCAGCAATGACAACGCGTGGCTTTAAAGAAGCAGAAGCACGTCAAGTTGGTAATTTCATTGCAGACGTTTTGGACAACCCAAATGATGCTGACAATATTGCCAAGGTTCGTGCGCAAGTTGCTGAGTTGACCAAGCGTTTTCCAGTTTACGGCTAAAGAAAGCTCTCATTGCGCTGCCCTTTCTGCCACAACGACGATACCCAGGTTTTAGATACCCGGGTATCGGATGAGGGCGATACGATTCGCCGTCGTCGCCGTTGTGCAAAATGCGATAAACGATTTACTACCTATGAACGTGTAGAGCTGGTGTTGCCGGCAATCGTTAAGAAGAACGGTAGTCGTGTTGACTACAGTCATGACAAGCTGGCTAGCTCAATTAAGTTGGCCTTACGCAAGCGCCCAGTCTCTTCAGACTCGGTTGATGAGTCCATTGCACGCATTGAAGAAAAGTTACTCAGCTTAGGCGAAAAAGAAATCCCCAGTGAGCGCGTTGGTGAGTTGGTGATGCGTGAGCTCAAGCGCCTGGACAAAGTGGCTTACATTCGCTTCGCCTCAGTCTATAGAAGCTTTGCAGATATTGAATCTTTCGAGAGTGCACTCAAAGAGTTGAAGTAATTCCCCTTACAAAATAACTTCTAATCCTTTTCTCTCGATTAAGGATAAAAGCTTTAAAGATGTTCCGCTAGGCTTTTTATCTCCTGCCTCCCATTTCTGTATTGTGGATAGACTGGTATTGATTGCCAAGGCAAAAACAGCCTGACTTAAATGGGTTTTACTCCGAAGTTGCTTAATCCGCTTGGCCGTCATTGGTTTTACTTCTAGATGCCGCAAAGCCTCGAATTCTTCCATGCTTTTTTTAGTAATGACACCAGCCTTATGAAGGCCCTTTACGGTATCCGTCATCTCTTCAATAATTCGACTTTTTGTTTTATTAAGCATTATCTGTTAACTCCCTTAGTTCTCCAGCAAGGATTGCTTCTTCGATATCTTTATCCGTTAGGTGTAGCAGTCTTTTTGCTGCACCTTGCAAATGAACCAGCTCATCATCATTGATGTTATCTTTTTCATTTTTTAAGAAGCCAAAAATAAAAAACCATCTCCTAAAAATTTTTCCAGCTACCAGCGTTCTTGCCCCCGCTCTCTTACCCATACCTGGCAGGGCAATTCTTTTCTTAAATACATTTCCTCCAAGATCTGCATCAACGAGGCCTGCCTCCATTTCCGCAACTGCGAAGAGCAGATCTTCATCTTTTAAGTCAGATTTTCGCATCCACTTACTAAAAGTTTTTGTCTTGAAGGTACGTTTTTTGGTCATAAAAAACTATACCACTAAGTACGTTAGTTAAATAATACCCCTTTTCCTGACAAAGAAAAAGGGGCTGCAAAAGCAGCCCCTTGAACTGGTAAAAATGAAAGTTATTTCAATACTGCAAAAATAGAAGCAGTAATGTCATCAACACTACCGGTGCCACTGACCTTGCGATAGGCCGGAGCCTTTACTTTGTCAGCTGCGTTACTTTGCGTTGCCCAAGTTGAGTAGTACTCCACCAGTGGACGAGTCTGATCGTTGTATACCTGCAAACGCTTGCGAACAGTTTCTTCTTTATCGTCATCACGCTGAATCAAGGCTTCACCAGTAAGGTCATCTTTACCTTCCACTTTTGGTGGGTTGAAGGTGACGTGATAAGTACGACCTGAGGCAGGGTGAACACGGCGACCACTCATACGATCGATGATGGCATCAAACGGGACATCGATTTCTAAAACGTAATCGATTGGTACGCCAGCATCTTTCATGGCTTGTGCTTGGGGGATGGTCCTTGGGAAACCGTCAAACAAGTAACCCTTGCTGCAATCAGGTTGAGTTAAGCGATCTTTTACTAAGCCAATGATGATGTCGTCGGAAACAAGGCCGCCGGCATCCATGATTTTTTTAGCAGCAATGCCGAGTTCAGTTCCAGCCTTAACAGCAGCGCGCAGCATATCGCCCGTTGAGATTTGTGGAATTGCAAATTTTTCGCAAATAAACTGAGCTTGTGTGCCTTTGCCAGCACCTGGTGCACCGAGCAGAATTAACCGCATTGTTTTCCCCTTAGAAGACCCTCATTGTCCCGTATTTTTTCGGGATCCTTTGTAACCAATTCCTAGGATTATCCCCGAGAATCTCAGGGCAACCAGATTCTGGGCTAGTTGGCCAAGATGCGCCGTACCCGCTCAAGGTCTTCGGTTGTGTCAATTCCAGCTGGCGGAGCCTTGCTGGCAGTGTGGACGGCAATACGATAGCCATTCCAGAGGGCGCGGAGCTGCTCCAAGGCCTCTGCTTGCTCTGGAGGTGCTGGCTCAAGGCGGCTATAGGCCTGCAGAAAGTCAGCGCGATAGGCGTAGATACCTAAATGACGTAAATAGACCACATTGGAAGTTATGTCTAGGTCGCGTACAAACGGAATGGTGGCTCTAGAGAAGTAGAGCGCCTCATTAGAGCGGTTGAGGACTACTTTGACTACATTGGGGTTAGTAATTTCTGCAGCATCAACAATGGGTACGGCTACAGTCGAAATCGCACATGCGGCATTGTCGGCCAAAGTTTGAGCAACCTGATTGATTAATTCTGGAGGAATGAGGGGCTCATCACCTTGCACGTTCACAATCAAAGTATCTGCTGGCAGTTTTAATAGTTGAGCTACCTCTGCAATCCTATCCGTACCGGTAGGATGATCTGCACTAGTTAACAAACACTCGATACGATGTTCATCACACGCTGCTTGAATTTCTGTTGAGTCGGTTGCGACAACTACGCTGTGGGCATTGGATTGCTGCGCACGCTCAGCCACACGGATCACCATCGGCTTGCCACCAATATCGACCAGCGGCTTACGCGGCAAGCGAGTAGATCCCAGTCTTGCAGGAATCACTACCAAAAATTCGGGAGGCTTAACGCTCATGAGCTGGATTTCACCTGATTAATACTTAATTGATTTCATCAGCAGAAAGACTGCGTGCTTCATCAACAATCATGACAGGAATGTCATTACGAATGGGGTAGGCCAAGCGATCTGCTTTACAGATGAGCTCATGTTTTTCTGCATCCAAGTGCAAAGTGCTTTTGCACAAAGGGCAGACCAAAATCTCTAATAAACGCTTATCCATGTTTGCTCTTTGCTATTTCTTATAAAGTGTATTGATTTGGATCGGGTCTTTGCAAGATCGATTGCAGCCATTCTGCCAATGTATTGGGAATCTCTAAATGCATTGGAACTACCCAAATGCGTTCATCCTGAATTGAGGTACATTTTACGGCATCCTTCTCTGTAATCAGGATGCACTCGGCATTGATATTAGAGAAAAATTCTGGGGTGTAGCTTGCGTGATCAGCCAAACTAATGCATTTACCTGCAATCCCCTGTTTTAGTAAATCATCAAAAAAGCGTTGTGGATTACCAATTGCAGCTACAGCAGTAATCTTGTTTGGAAGATAGGCGTCTGCAATGGAGGATAAGGACTGTGTATTACTTGGATGATTTAGTTGATAGGGCGTGCCCAGTTGACTACTTAGCGTGAAAGCACGTCGCCCTAAAAAATATTCATCAATGTGATTGGAAGGCGATATAGCCCCAGTTATTAAAGTGGCATCTCGCTCGCGTGATGCAGGCTCACGTAATGGGCCGGCAGGCAGCAAGAAGCCATTGCCTTCGCCTCGTTGATCACGCACTACAAATTCAATATCACGACCCCCTTCGCGAGCAGGCCAGCGTAGCAAGCTTCGATGCTGTAAGCCATCATCACTGATGATGACGTTCACCGAGGGATCCTGTTTTAGCAAAGACTCAATGCTAAGGGTTCGTTTGGGGTGAACCCAAATCGGAAACTGGTTATCTGTGCGCTTTGCAATTAATACAGGTTCATCGCCAACTTCCCCAGGATTGGAATCACTATTGACTTGGCGGGGTCGGCTTGATGCAGTAGCGCCATAACCTCTACTAATAATTCCAGGCTTCCAACCCATACGCGCGAGTCGCTCTGCCAATGCAATGACAATCGGCGTCTTGCCAGTACCGCCCACGCGGATATTGCCAACAATGATGATGGGTACTACTTGTGGTTTGCGCCTGCCTAAATTGAACTCATTGAGCAGATCTAAGACTTGGTTTACCCAACCGTACACCTTAGATAACGGCCAAAGCACCAGACTTGTTGGTCCGCGTCTTTCCCAAAACCGGGGGGCTTTATTGAAGAAAGAAGATTTTTTTGACGATGACATTAAAGGCGACTCGTTGGGCTCAATGTTTCTGGTGTGTTGAATTATTTCTTCTTGGTCTGACTGCTAAACACAATATTAGATAGGTTAGCATCACGCGCTGCCTCTAAAGCGCTCATGACTGCCTGGTGGGGAGCTTTAGCATCCGCATCGATATTGACTTGGATGGCATTGTCTTGGTTGAGTGTATTAAGGTTATTGCTCAATTGACTTCGGTTAGTTACTTTGCCATTAATAGCAAAGCGCCCATCACGACTGACTGCAATATGAATTTGCTTCACCTCCGATTGACTTGCTGAGCCATTCGCAGTAGGTAGGGTGATGGCTAATTCTTGGTAGCGGGTAAATGTGGTGGAGATCATTAGAAAGATCAGCACCACCAGCAGCACATCAATAAAGGGAATGAGATTAATTTCGGGCTCTACCGGAGCTGAACGTATCCCCAGTGAAAATTGGCCTCGATATTGAAGCTTATTTTCTAACCAACTCATTTTGTATCCGCAGAATGTGGATAGAGTTTTTTAAATAATTGACGAGTAAATTCTTCGCACTCATGCTGGCGTTGATTGGCCATAGCGCGTAGACCACGCCATGCAGCTAAAGCGGGAATGGCAATGAGCAATCCAAAGGCGGTGTTGTACAAGGCAATAGAAATGCCATGCGCTAGTTGTTGAGGGCTACCGACACCTTGACTACCAAAGATTTCAATCATGCCTACGACTGTGCCAAACAGCCCCAGCAAGGGGGCAACAGTGGCGATGGTGGCTAGGGCGCCCAAGTAGCGATCCAGCTTGAACCAGGTGGATTGGGCGCTCGCTTGCAGCTCTTCTAGTGCGCAATCAGCAGGACTACCTGCGACTTTTTCGCGAAGGATGCAGGTAAATAGAGGGGTTATTGGAGAGAGTTGGCCAATAGCGCCAATTTCTGCTTCAGAAACCGCTTTTTGCTGAGAAATGGCATTTGCCACCCCAAACACCCTTTCTAGGCTGTCTTTGGGAAATAGATGAATTTGGCGTAGATACCAGGCCCGTTCGATTGCGATGGCAAGTCCAATAATGGAGATGATGAGAAGGGGCCAGATGGGCCAACCAGCAGACAGTAAGATTGAGTACATATGCTCAGTACTTTAGCTGAATTAAAAACTGAGTTTCTGAAAGCGAGCCTGTGGATAACTCTGTGCAAAACTTTTTATAGAACGCTTTGTAAGTCCTTGATTGATGGTGAAGCCCATTCATTTTGACTTCATTGTCTCAACATGGAGTGTAATAATTTGTGTTATAAATCAATTAGATAGGGGCTATCTTTTGGTTTTATGAGACGTATTGGGTCAGTAATTACTTACTTAAAGGGCTTAGACCTAGAGCAAATAGGCTTCTGTGGATATTTATTGACCGCCAGGCCTGATGCTTGTGTAGAAAAAGAGAAAAAATGTCGGAAATATCAAGAGAAATCCTCAGTGTTGGCGATCTAAACCGTGCCATTGCAAGCTCCTTGGAGGAGCGCTTCGATACCGTTTGGGTCAGCGGGGAGATTTCCAATTTCAAGGCTTATGACAGCGGGCACTGGTACTTCTCTTTGAAGGATGAGGAAGGCCAGATCCGTTGCGTCATGTTCCGAGGTCGTAATGGCCAGGTTGGCTTTATGCCGCAATCGGGAGATTTGGTAGAGGTCGCCGCCAATCTCGGGTTTTACGTACCGCGTGGCGATATTCAGCTGACGGTGCAAAGTATGCGTCGAGCTGGTGTGGGTGGTCTTTATGAGGCCTTCCTCAAACTGAAAGCCAAACTAGCAAAAGAGGGTCTTTTTGATTCGGACCGCAAGCGTGAGATCCCTAGTCATCCTAGGGCGATTGGCATCATCACATCACCTCAAGCGGCTGCCTTAAAAGATGTACTCAGTACCTTAGCTAGAAGAGCGCCACATATTCCGATTGTGATTTACCCAACGCTAGTGCAGGGACCTGAAGCTCCAACTGGAATTATTTCTGCCCTTAAAGCAGCTGAAAAAGAAAATGCGGTCGATGTCATTTTGCTGGTTCGGGGTGGGGGAAGTATTGAGGATCTTTGGGCGTTCAATGATGAGCAGTTGGCATACGCTATCTCGCAATCACCAATCCCCATTGTGAGTGGCGTTGGTCATGAAACCGATGTGACGATTGCCGACTTTGTTGCCGACTTGCGTGCACCTACGCCTACTGGAGCAGCAGAGTTGGCTGCACCACGTCGCGATCAAATGCTGCAAGAGTTAGATGCCATCATGCAAGCGCTTTTACAAAGAGTGAATCAACGCGTTGAACGCGAAGCGCAAACCTTGGATCAACTAGCACTCAGATTGAGTCATGCCTTGCCCAATCCTGATCGCATGCGCGAGCAAATGAATAGCTGGCAACAACGACTCAATCAGGCTTGGCTTGTCAGAATGGAAGCTTGGAAGCGCAATCAAGGTCACTACCAATCCCAACTAGAGATGCTTAACCCACAAAGAACGCTAGAGCGTGGCTATGCAGTTATTTTGAGCAAGGAAGCACAGGGGATGCATGCTGTGCGCAAGCCCAGTGAGCTCAATACCAAAGAGGCCTTCCAGGTGCGCTTGGCAGAAGGTCAGGTAGAGGTGGAGTTTTCTAAGCTTAAGATTGATCAATCTGCTTAATAAGCACGCTCAAAAAATACCCCAGCCGGAATCTTGAAGCGCTTTGCCAAAGAATTAATTTGTCGCACATTGAGTTGACGCGTTCCAGAAAGAATTTGTGAAACAACACTTTGATTTCCTACCTCAGGTAAATCAGATTGTTTAAGTTGATGTTGTTTCATTAAAAATGACAGCAGTGCTTGAGGTTTTGCATCCGGAACATCGTAATACTCTAAGTCATAAGCTCGTATTAATTCACTGGCAATCTCAAGTAGGTCTAATAGAGGATGCTTCTTAGAGGCGCCAATCACATCGGTCAACATGTCCGCAAGCCCAACCATTTTTTGATATTGTTTTTCAGAGTGAATGGGGCTGAGATCAACAGTTTTCGATAACGCTTCCCAAGCTTTTTGTAAGTCATTTAAGTTCATTTTTTCCACCCATCTTTGTCATAGTCTTTGTGGGTCAACACAGCCTTGATGTAGCAGAGCTGCCTTTCAAACTGTAGGAATGCCACTAGACGGTACTTATTGCCGCATATATTGAATACATATAAGTCTCTAACCTGATCAACCGAGTTAAAAACCGTTTTTACCTCTGAGAAGTTCTTAAAAAAGCCAAATTCCATGAGTTTTCGCCACGCCTGAAGGGGTTCACTTGAATCACGATGTTTAGTGGAAAACTCTACTAGGCGACGATTGGTGATAACTCTCATATAAGTATGATATTGCAAATTGCAATAAATTGCTATTAGCATAAAGGCCCAAAATAATTAGGATTATTTTCAAATGAAATTGTTTGGCTATATTTCATTTGATGTTTTGATACTTTTTCTGTACAAACAAGCCATGACCAAATTGAGAACTTTTTACTTGCTAGTGGCTGCGATCCTCAGCATTGTTGTGCTTAGCTCCTGTTCTGATAGCTCCACCCCCAATACTGTCGTTGTCAATGGCACAGTAAGCTCGGGCGGAAGTGCGCCTGCGGTCGCGATAGCGGGTGCAACAGTATCGATATACCAGGCACAAACGGGCGCGCCTAAATTGTTAGTGCAGGCTACGACAGATGGCTCTGGAAACTTTACAGCTAAGGTGCCGGTCAGCACCACCAATACCAGCAGCAATCCAGCTTTGTACTACGCCGTGGCAACTATGTCATCCAACATTCAGTTGATAGCAAGTTTGGGGAGCGGACCTTTGAGTGCCGTCAAGATTAATGACTTAACGACAGTAGCTACAGCTTATGCGTTCGCCCAATTTTTACAAAGTGATTTGTCGATAACAGGTTCTGCAATCCCATTAAGCATTGCTGCGGGTATGGCTGAGAATCTGGTGGCTGCAGAGTCTGGGTCTGCTTCGGTGGTGATTCAAACATCACCTAATGCTTATGAGACTAATACTTGGAGTGCGCTTGGCTCACTCGCAAATAAATTGGGTGCTTGTACTCAAGGTTTGAATAATGCCTGCACCGCTTTGTTTGCTGCAACGCCCGCATCCAACGCGGCAATCCCAAGCAATACCTTGCAAGCAGTCTTCAATATTGCACGCAATCCTGCTAATAATGTCAGTGCTATTTTTAATTTGGTGAATGCCACCAATGCTTATTCCCCGGCGTTGACCTTAGATCAGGGCCCGAGTTCAAGTGTTGCACGTGAAAAGCTGGATGCTTGGACGATGGCTGTGAAGGTCAATAACAGCGGTAATTCCAATTGTCCTTTTGGCGGTCCTGCCAATGTGGCATTTGATGCCAATGGTTACGCTTGGATTAATAACAATGTCATTCAGGGTACGCCTAACTCGTCCAATTGCTTGATGGTGCTGCAACCAAACGGTAAGCCCTCTACAGGCTTGGCTAATACGCCACTTTCACCCATTACGGGTGGTGGCATCTTAGGTTCGGGTTTCGGAATAGCCATTGATACCTTGGGTAATATTTGGTCGGGTAACTTTGGTTGGGGAAACAACATACCAAGCATTGGAAGCGTCACTAAACTTTCTTCTCGTGGCGTTCCTATTTCTCCATCCACGGGTTACACCAGCAGTCTTTTGCAGGTGCAAGGTATAGCGGTAGATCAATCCAATAACGTGTGGATGGCTAGTTATGGCAATAACCAAGTAGTGGTTTATCGCAACGGCGATTCTAGTAGTGTTGCCACTTATTCCAATGGTGTTTCTCAACCGTTTGGCATGGCTATCGCTCCAGACGGAACTGCCTGGGTAACTTATAGAGGTACTGGTAAGCTTGCAAAGCTGCAGATGATTAATGGCGTGATTTCAAATGTATTCACAGTCAATCTGCCTGGGTATAACAATACTGTTGCTCTGAGTAATAGCCGCCCCAAGGGTATTGCGGTCGATTCTCTAGGCAATGCATGGGTAGTTGATGGTGAGGCTTCCACTGTTTATGCAATTAACTCCAGTGGTGCAATTATTGGCACTTATACAGGTCAGGCTATTAATGGGCCATGGGGTGTCTCGATTGATGCCAAGGGCAATCCTTGGATTGCTAACTTTGGCTCAGCTTCACCAAGTACTCGTTATAGCGTCGTGCAATTGTGTGGGGCAACCGGCAATTGTCCTGTTGGGCTTGCAATGGGGGATCCCATTTCTCCGAGCAGTGGCTATTCACTTCCATCGGCTGGTAGTCAGGTCTTATTAAACTCTGGCGCGCCTTTGTATGGATCTGGTGGTGCACCATCCTTCTTGCCTTTAATGCGACTGACATCAGTCAATGCTGACATGGCAGGAAATATTTGGGCTGCTAATAACTGGAAGCCAAGTGCTTACATCGATGCTATATCAAGCGACCCTAATCCCGGTGGCGACGGGATGGTAATCTTTGTCGGGCTAGCTGCGCCAACGAAGGCGCCGACATTGGGGCCAGCCCAGTCCCCATAATGAAATATTAAGCTGCTACAGTAACTTCGATATGACGTCCCAATACTTTTGCTGCAGCTTCAATTTGATCAAATCTTGAAGAGTGTTTTAAGTCAAACAATCGATCAATCTGAGGCATGTGCCAGCCAAGTCGACGGGCTAGTTCAGATTTTTTGATGCCTTGATCAAACATCGCCTGATAAACCCCCAGTTTTGCGCATTCAAGTGCAGATGGTGAGACAAATTTTTGACCCTTCTTGATTCTACTGGGCTTGGGCAACCCCTTTCGAGCGTCTACATAAAACGATAGCCCAGTTTCAAGCGCATCTACTGCGTTCAGTAGAGCTTCATCTTCATTTTTTCCAAATGTAATAGCTTCTGGCACGTCTTTAAATGTAACCAAAATATTTCGACCATCTTTACTGAGTGTTGCTGGGTACTTAAACATATCCCCTCCTTATTTCAATCCTAGTTGGCGTTTAATGACAGCTTCAAGGCCTTTGCCTAGCTCTGATGTGCCATGCATTGGTAGTGTTGATTGCCGGCCACCTAAAAACACTTTTAAATGAGATCCTTTTCCGACTTGAAAGCTTGCCCCTCGTTCTTCAAGCCATTTTTTCATCTGTTGTGTTTTTTCTAGGCGAATAAAATTCATTAAGCAATTAAATTGCTGACTAAGTTCTATTATCGAGAAGCAAATTACCCTTTAAGGAATAAAGGGTTAGGGGGATGGCCTTTAAAAAAGACTAGAAAATATTGGGTTCAATCTCTAGCTCAACGCCAAATACATCTTGTACTTTGTCTTGAATAGATTGGGCCAGAGCCAGAATATCTTTAGCTGTGCCGCCGCCATGATTGACTAGCACCAAGGCTTGGTTTTGATAAACGCCGACAGGTCCCATGGTTTTACCTTTAAACCCGCACTGATCGATTAGCCAGCCAGCAGCGAGCTTACGCATACCCGTCTGATCTGGATAAGAAACAATCTCTGGAAACTGCTTTCGTAGGTTTTCAAACTTTGCGTTTGCTACTACCGGGTTTTGGAAAAAGCTTCCCGCGTTACCAATGACTTTGGGGTCTGGCAATTTATGAGTACGGATTGCACAGACCGCTTTGAAGATATTCTGAGCGCTGACACTTTCTTTATTTTTACTATCGATAAATTGTTTTGCTAGATCGGCATAGTGAATGCGTGCTATCCAAGCTTTGGGGATTTTAAAAACGACCTTTGTCACGATATATTGTTGGGGATGTTGCTTAAAGTAGCTATCGCGATAGGCAAAGTGGCATGCGTCTTTGGGCAGAGTGACAAAGGCATGGGCCCCAGTATCGAAAGCTTCGATGTTATCGATATAGTCAGCAACTTCCACTCCATAGGCCCCAATATTTTGTATTGGTGCTGCGCCCACTGTTCCTGGAATAAGTGCGAGGTTTTCTAGGCCAGGTACATTTTGTTCCAATGTCCAGGCTACGAGTTCATGCCAATTGACCCCTGCACCTACGGCAATGAAGGTGTTGCCCTCATCAACCCGCAGGATTTCCTGTCCAGGAATATTCATTAGCAGGGTTACTCCAGGCAGGCTGCTTGGAAGGATGACGTTGCTACCTCCGCCTAGAACTCGCCAAGACAAGTTTTTCCCCTGAATATCTGCAACTAGAGCGGGGAGTTGTTCTGCGGCAGTAATTTCATAGGCTAGCTCCGCATAAACCTCAAAGCCAAAGGTATTGCGGTGTTTGAGCCCCATATTGGGAGTCAATTTTGGCGAGAGAGGCGCATTTTGTGCGGAGTTCATGCCACAATCTTATTCGCAATCGCATTTGCCTCGGCAAAGTGCCCAACAAGATTACCAAGATACGACCTAAGGAGTTGATATGCCAACATTTGACGTAGTTTGCGAGCCAGACATGATTGAGTTGAAAAACGCAGTCGAGCAATCTAATAAAGAGATTACCAACCGCTTTGATTTCAAAGGCTCTGATAGCCGTGTAGAGCAAAAAGATGAGACTCTCATCCTCTTTGGCGATGATGATTTCAAATTAGGCCAAGTTCGTGATGTCTTGATTAGTAAGATGGCTAAGCGCAACGTGGATGTGCGTTATCTCAAGGACGACAAAACAGAAACGATTGGCAGTGATAAGCGCAAGCAGACCATGAAGATCCAGAAGGGCATTACTTCAGAGCTCGCTAAAAAAGTGGTGCGCATCATCAAAGATAGTAAGGTTAAAGTACAGGCCAGCATCCAAGGTGACGCAGTGCGGGTTACTGGTGCTAAGCGTGATGACTTGCAAGAAACCATGGCTTTACTCAAGAAAGAAGTTACTGAGGCGCCATTAGGTTTCAACAATTTCCGTGATTAAGTCCAGGTTGGGCACTTGCAAACTCATCCCTCAGTTTGCAAGTGAGACGGTTGAACCTGCCTTTTAGGAAAGCTGCGAAAGCCTCTATTACTTTGATTTTTCAAAGGCCTGGGGTTGATATCAAAAACTATCATCCCTGGATGTGGCCATAAAAAGTTCCTTTTAGGAACCTATTGGTCTATAATGGGATCATCCTAAGGGGGTAAGTATGTCGATAAACGTTAAATTATCTGAAAATTTGGTTGAACAGGCCAAGGCGTATGGGCAAATTGAGCATCGTTCAGTACCCAAGCAGATTGAGTACTGGTCTCAGATCGGTAGAGT
This sequence comes from Polynucleobacter sp. 35-46-11, assembly GCF_002281105.1. Taxonomy (NCBI): domain Bacteria; kingdom Pseudomonadati; phylum Pseudomonadota; class Betaproteobacteria; order Burkholderiales; family Burkholderiaceae; genus Polynucleobacter; species Polynucleobacter sp. 35-46-11. The sequence continues at coordinate 3,693 of NZ_NCFJ01000032.1, read as the reverse complement.
TGCCCAAGAAAATCCAGACCTACCGTTTTCAATGATCCGTGAGATTTTGATTGCGGATCAAGAGCCGATTATTGGTGAATACGTATTGAGTTGATGCGCTTACTTCTTACTGCTTCGTTTGTTAGGGCAATTAAAAAATTACACCCACAACAAAAAACTGAATTAGATAACGCGCTTAGAGTCATTAGCTCAGACCCCTCTGTTGGCGAGGTCAAGGTTGGAGATTTATTGGGGGTTCAAGTTTTTAAGTTTCGACTTTCTCAGCAGCAATGCTTACTTGCGTATCGGATCTTAGATGAAGAGAGTGTGAAGCTCTTGACCTTTGGCCCGCATGAGAATTTCTATCGCGACTTGAAGCGCCAGGAAGACTAAGGCAAGCTTTAATCATGATTCCTGACTTGGGTTCGACCCCATCGATTTCACCAGCAAGCCAAGAAGCCATTGAGCGCTTCTGTGATGCTTGTTGGTTAGAAGATGGCTTGGCACAAAACAGTTTGTCTGCCTATCGCCGAGATCTATTGCTCTTAGCTCAGTGGCTTCAAAAAGATTCTGGCATTGATCTCTACAGTGTTACCGAAAAAGATCTGACGGCTTATATCGCCCACCGTCGTGCTGATAAGGCGACTACGGCCAATCGTAGGCTTACGGTATTCAAGCGTTTTTACCGTCACGCTTTACGAATCAATTTAGTGAAAAGCGATCCTTGTATTGGCTTGCGTGCCGCTAAACAAGCTTTACGTTTTCCTAAGACCCTGAGTGAAGATCAAGTAACGGCTTTACTGAATGCTCCAGATGTAGAGACACCACTAGGTTTACGCGATCGCACCATGCTGGAATTAATGTATGCCAGCGGCTTACGGGTTTCAGAAATCGTTTCTTTAAAGACGGTGGCGCTGGGCTTAAATGAGGGCATTGTCAGAATTGTCAACGGCAAAGGCGGCAAGGAGCGTTTAGTGCCATTTGGTGGAGAAGCAGGGCAGTGGTTACGACGTTATTTGGCAGAGGGTAGAACACCCTTACTAGAGGGTAAGACTTCAGATGCCGTATTTGTCGGGCGTCATACTGGTACAGGTCTAACTCGTCAGGCCTTCTGGGCGTTGATAAAGCGGTATGCCACGATTGCCAATATTCCGGTTGCCTTATCTCCACATACCTTGCGCCATGCTTTTGCTACCCATTTGCTCAACCATGGGGCAGATCTAAGGGTGGTGCAACTCCTTTTAGGTCATGCTGACATCTCTACCACCCAGATTTACACCCACGTAGCTAGAGAGCGTCTGAAGTCGATTCATCAGCAACACCATCCTAGAGGCAGTTAGAGATATATTGGCTACAGCAGTCATCAACCGTGCAATAAGTGTTTAAGATATCACCATGAATTTAACCTTAGATCTATTGCTGATTCCGATTGCCTACCTGATTGGCTCTATCTCATTTGCGGTAGTGGTGAGTAAGTGCATGCGTTTGCCTGACCCGCATTCTTATGGCTCTGGTAATCCAGGCGCAACCAATGTTCTGCGAACAGGTAATAAGCTAGCAGCCGTCCTCACATTGATCGGGGATGCGCTGAAGGGATATTTTGCGGTGATGCTGGCCCGCATCCTGTTGGGCGATGAGTCCTTAACGTCAACACTCCATTCTTGGTTGTTATGTGGAGTGGTGGTTGCGGTTTTCTTGGGCCACTTGTTTCCAGTGTTTCATGGCTTTAAGGGCGGCAAGGGTGTTGCGACTGCCTGCGGAATTTTGTTTGGCATCAACTGGATTTTGGGCGCAGCAACTTTAGGAACCTGGATCATCGTAGCGGGGTTCATGCGTTACTCCTCTTTGGCTGCCTTAGCGGCCGCAGTATTTGGACCGATCTATTTTGTTTTCTTGTTTGGTTTTCAACCGATGGGCATTGCGCTGCTGGTAGTTTGTCTGCTGTTGATCTGGCGCCATCGTAGCAATATTTGTAATCTCATGAATGGCAAAGAAAGTCGCATTGGTTCTAAGAAAAAAGGACAGTCATGACTATTGCTTATTGGTGTGTACTGTTTATGGGTTTATTTCCTTATGTGGCGGCCGGGATTGCTAAAAAAGGTTTTGAGGGCTATGACAATGCATCTCCTCGTCAATGGTTAGCCAAACAGACGGGTTTCCGGGCGCGTGCCAACGCAGCGCAAGCCAATCTTTTCGAATCCCTCCCATTCTTTTTCGCTGCCGTGATCATTGCATCTATAGCTAACGCTCCACAACACAGAGTTGATCTGTTAGCAATTGGATTTGTGTCGGCACGCATTGCCTACCTTATTTGTTATGTAGCCAATTGGCCAACGACTCGATCAATCGTTTGGCTTGCTGGCTTGGCTTGCGTTGTAGCAATCTTATTTCAGATCTGAAAAATTTAAAAAGTAATATAAAAACTTCGAGACATCAATATTTATGGCAAGCAAAAAAATCCCTACAAAGACAGCTAGCAAGGCTTCTGTTAAAAAAGTGGCGAACGTAATCCCCGCAAAGAAAACCACTAAGAACGCTACTCCGAAAAAGACTGATGCTGGCACACCATTGTCTGTAGTGATTCGTCGGCGTATCGAGGCGCAAAAAGCACGCTTTCATGCAAATGACAATATCTCTAAATTCATTCAGCCAGGTGAGTTAGAGGGCTTGGTAGATGAGGTTGCAGAAAAGATGCAAGCCGTTCTTGAGAGCTTGGTTATTGATACGGAGAGCGACCACAATACTAAAAATACCAGCCAACGTGTGGCCAAGATGTTTGTAAAGGAAGTATTCAATGGTCGCTATATTGAGCAGCCAACGCTGACTAAGTTTCCCAATGTCAGTCGCTTGAATGAGTTGATGATTATTGGTCCAATTACAGTGCGTAGTGCCTGCTCTCATCATCTTTGCCCCATCATGGGTCGCATTTGGATTGGGGTGTTGCCAAGTAAAGAATCCGCGCTCATTGGTTTATCAAAGTACTCACGCTTGACTGAGTGGGTGATGTGCCGTCCACAGATTCAGGAAGAGGCAGTGGTGGAATTAGCAGATATGCTCGAGAAAAAGATCAAACCTATTGGCGTTGCCATCGTGATGGATGCGGATCATTTCTGCATGCAGTGGCGCGGTGTTAAAGATCGCGACTCCAAGATGGTCAATAGCGTGATGCGCGGTGCTTTCTTAAAAGATTCCAATTTGCGTAGAGAGTTTTTATCGCTGCTGGATAAAAGGTAGCTCAGCGCCAGAACATGACACTTTCTAAATTAAGCTGGCTTTTACCTGTAACTGCCTTGGGGTTTTTGGTGGGGTGTTCTCTGTATCCCGATGTCAACAGCAATCCTGCTAAAAATAACAAGGCTACTTTTCAGCGAGATGCATTAGATTGTGCTCAAGCTTACCCTGAGGCTGGATCTGGAGCCCACATCAAGCAACGTATTTCTTGCATGAATCTCAAGGGCTGGCATTAGTTATTAGCGGAAAATTCAATTTGAGAACAATTCTCAACAAAATAGCCATTTAAATCAGTTACTTATATTGCCTATAGTCGAGTAATTTGATCTGCTCTATGATCCTCTCAGATGCAATCTTTGTCCTATTACACCCTCTGGAGAACGTATGAAAAATAGTCGTCGCCAATTTATGATTTTGTCCGCTGCTGGTGCCTGCACCTTGGCTTTGAACGGTAAAGTTCAAGCTCAAGCCATGGTTGCTGAA
>NZ_NCFJ01000308.1:0-3096 GCF_002281105.1 Polynucleobacter sp. 35-46-11 | reverse complement strand
GGCTTGATAGCAGAGCATCTTGAGGGTAACGGTTTGGTAGTCCTGACAAGTCATCAACCCTTATCTATTCCGAATCTGCGAGTGTTGGATTTATGAATGCCTTTGTAGCCATCGTTCATCGTGATCTATTGCTGGTGATGCGTCGCAAGAGCGAGGTCTTAACGGCGTTATTTTTCTTTGTCATAGTGACTAGCCTCTTCCCATTAGGAATCGGTGCCGATACTGCTTTACTAAGAAAAATTGCACCCGGCGTTATTTGGGTTGCTGCCTTGCTTTCCACATTGCTTGGCTTGCAGCGGATGTTCGCAGCAGATTATGCCGATGGCACTTTAGAGCAATTGGTCTTATCTCCGAATTCCTTTACAGTGTCGGTGTTTGGCAAAGTGCTTGCCCATTGGTTGGTATGTGGACTGCCTTTAGTCTTGCTGGCGCCTGTGATTGGTATTCAGTTTGATTTAGATGCTCAGTCTTTGCAGGTCTTAATGGCATCTTTATTGTTGGGAACGCCGGTTTTATCTTTAGTGGGTTCGATTGGAGCGGCTTTAACTCTAGGGGTAAGGGGCGGCAGTGTTTTAATGAGCCTGCTGATTTTGCCGCTGTATATTCCCGTATTGATTTTTGGTGCTGGTGCTGTGTACGCCAGCAGCGTAGGGCTCGATATTACGGGGCATTTCTCCCTATTGGGCGCCTTATTGATTTTGGCATTAGCATTTATACCTTGGGTCAGTGCTATTGCAGTAAAGATTGCTATCGAATGAGTAATGTAAATAATCCATCCTCTAGTCGCATTATTAACTGGTTCAAATTCTCGAGCCCGAGTACCTTTTATCCGCTTGCTGGAAAAATGATCCCTTGGTTTTGGGCGTTAACAGTCATTTTTGGTCTTGCTGGATTGTGGGTCAGTTTTTTTGTGGCGCCGGTAGACGCTGTTCAAGGTCAGGGTTATCGCATTATTTTTGTTCACGTACCTGCCTCTTGGATGTCGATGTTCATCTATTTAGTGATGGCTGCCTGGGCTGGATTAGGTTTGATATTTAATGCGCGTCTGTCGGCCATGATGGCTCAGGCGCTCGCACCAATTGGTGCTTGGATGGCTTTTTTATCTCTATGGACTGGAGCCTTCTGGGGTAAGCCTATGTGGGGCGCATGGTGGGTATGGGATGCACGCTTAACTTCTGAGTTAATTCTGCTTTTTTTATACCTTGGATTTATTGCCCTACAAGCATCGATTGATAATGTTCGCCGAGCCGATAAAGCAGGGGCAATTTTGGCTTTAGTCGGCGTAGTAAACGTCCCCATCATTTATTTTTCAGTGAAATGGTGGAATACCTTGCATCAAGGCGCCTCTGTTTCCTTAACTAAGGCTCCGGCCATGGCCCAGACCATGTTGTGGGGAATGTTATTAATGGCTTTATGCTTCTGGATGTACTCAATAGCAGTAGGGTTAATGCGTGTACGTGCCATCATTTTGGAGCGTGAGGCCCATACTGACTGGGTTAAGCAATTAAATGAGGTAAAGCGTTAATGTGGAATAGTCCGGCGGAATTCTTTGCAATGGGGGGTTATGCGCTCTATGTATGGAGTAGCTTCGGCATTTGTGCTTTGGTACTCTTGCTTGAGCCTCTGGCTGTTCGGGCACGACACAGAGTGATTGTGCGAAGACTTCAGCGTGAAGTCATGGCGGAACAGTTTGATCAAAAGGGCGGTAAGTGAAACCAAGACATAAACGGGCCGCCATTATTGTTGGCGCACTCATTGCGATTGGCATCGCGGCAGTATTAATTTTGAATGCGCTCAATAGCAATATTGCTTTGTATGTCACCCCTAGCGAGGTTGCTGCTGGTAAGTCACCGGCTGGTCAAGTCTTCCGGATTGGCGGCATGGTCAAAGATGGATCAGTGAAGCGAGATGGTTTGACTGTGCACTTTGTGATTACCGATATGGCGAAAGATATTCCTGTTGCCTATACAGGCATTCTTCCGGATTTGTTTAAAGAAGGTAAGGGTGCAGTTATCCAAGGTCGCTTAAATCCGGATGGACAATTTGTTGCTAGCGAAGTGCTGGCCAAGCATGATGAAAACTACATGCCTCCAGAGGCCAAGCATGCTTTGGATCAGGCTCAAAAAAATGGAAATAAACAATGATTCCTGAGTTTGGGCATTACGCGTTAATCCTCGCTTTATGTGTTGCCATTCTTCAGGGAATTCTTCCATTGGTCGGCGCACATCAAAGTCGCCGTGAATGGATTTTGTTAGCTAGGCCAGCTGCGCAAACTGTTTTCTTATTGCTTGCTATTGCCTTCGTCATCCTGGCGTGGAGCTTTTATACGAATGATTTTTCTGTGCTCTATGTTGCAGATCATTCCAACTCTCAAATGCCAGTCATTTACCGCCTGGGTGCTGTCTGGGGTGGTCATGAAGGCTCCCTATTATTGTGGGTTTTCTTGCTATCGACTTGGACATTCTTAGTGGCTCAACTTTCCAAAGCTTTGGATGAGTTTATGGTGGCTCGTGTCATTGGGGTTTTGGGCTTGGTTATTACAGGACTACTCTTATTTGTTCTCTTAACTTCTAACCCTTTTGAACGATTGTTGCCAGCTGCTCAGGATGGGCGATCTCTTAATCCGCTCTTACAAGATCCGGGATTGGTATTTCATCCGCCAATGTTGTATATGGGTTATGTTGGCTTTTCAGTGGCCTTTGCATTTGCAATTGCTTCTTTATTGTCTGGTCGCCTTGATGCTGCATGGGCACGCTGGTCGCGTCCTTGGACAACGGCTGCCTGGGTATTTTTAACTCTGGGTATTGCGCTAGGCTCTTGGTGGGCTTATTACGAATTGGGTTGGGGTGGTTGGTGGTTCTGGGATCCTGTTGAAAATGCCTCATTCATTCCCTGGTTAGTTGGCACTGCTTTGTTACATTCGCTTGCGGTTACTGAGAAGCGTGGTGGATTTAAGAGTTGGACGGTGCTGTTGGCAATTACGGCTTTCTCACTTTCACTTCTCGGAACATTCTTAGTGCGTTCTGGAGTGCTGACTTCAGTGCATGCATTTGCGACTGATCCTAAGCGCGGCATCTTTATTTTGATTTTCTTGGT
>NZ_NCFJ01000307.1:0-3101 GCF_002281105.1 Polynucleobacter sp. 35-46-11 | reverse complement strand
TGACTAAAGGCGAAGTATTGGAAGCGATTGCGATTGCCTACACATTTACTAAGCAACAAGCGAAGAATTTCGATCCTTTGCTAGATGCTTTGACGACTACGGTTGATAAGTCTGGTCCACAGCCGGGTTTCGTTGTGGTGCTCGAAGGCCTGCCTTGTACACAGAAGTTCGATAAAGAGGCTCGTGAAACTTTGTTAGATGTATTCCGTGATGCCGTGGACTTTTGGTCTGAGCGTCGCACACCATATCGCGTTTTCTACTCTTTTGCGTAAATCACTAACTCAGTAATTAGTTAAGTTGAGTACTAAGAAAACAGTATAAATCGCCTCTATTTGAGGCGATTTTGCATTTCTGGATCCCAAATGCTGTGAACGGCAGTGATCGCCACAATTCCAGCAGTCTCGGTTCGCAATACCCGGTCACCTAGAGAAACAATCTGATATCCAGCGGCTTGAGCTTGAGCCTCTTCCTCTGGAGAATGCCCACCCTCGGGCCCGATCATCAAAATAATATCCTGCGGTGGACTCTCAATTAATACTGAATACAAGCTTTTGTCAGTATCTGGGCTTAAAAGTAGCTTAAGTGGGGCTTTTTGTGGCTTTTGTAGATAACTTTCAAAACTTTGAACGGGCTCTACTGAAGCTAAAACTGTGCGATCACATTGTTCGCAGGCCGCCTGAATAATACCCTCCCAGTGGAGGAGGCGTTTTTGCGCCCGCTCGGCATCGCTAGAGCGCGTCAATTTAATCACTGAGCGCTCGCACTGCAGCGGTGCAATCACTTGAGCGCCGGTCTCTATGGCCTTCTCAACGACCCAATCCATCTTGTCGCCACCAGCCAGACCTTGCGCCAAAGTAATGGCATAGGGGCTCTCACGATGGGTGTCGAGGCGAATATCACTCAACTCTGCTTCCCCAGATTTATTGCTCAGGGAAAGGAGTTTTGCCTGGGCAACTTGGCCTTTGCCATCGAAGATGGGGAAGAATTCACCGACCTGGATACGGCGGACACGCAAGTGATGGGCGAGCTCAGGGGTGAGGGTATTTGGCTTTTGGATTTCCCATGGGCCGGGAAGATAAAATTGAGGCATTACTGAAATATAGCTAATTAATTTCCTAGAGACCCAATTTACGATGTCAAACCTTCAAATTCGCATGGCTAATGCCATTCGTGCTTTATCCATGGATGCAGTTCAACAAGCCAATTCTGGTCACCCTGGAATGCCAATGGGTATGGCTGATATTGCAGTTGGACTTTGGAATGAGCATTTGCAACATAACCCAACTGATCCGCACTGGATGAATCGCGATCGATTTGTTTTATCAAACGGTCATGGCTCCATGTTGTTGTATTCCTTATTACACCTCACGGGTTACGACTTGCCGATGAGCGAGTTAAAAAATTTCCGTCAGTTGCATAGCAAAACTGCAGGACATCCTGAATATGGAATTACTCCCGGAGTAGAAACAACTACCGGACCATTGGGTCAGGGGATTTCAAACGCAGTGGGTATGGCGCTTGCTGAAAAATTATTAGCGCAAGAATTTAATCGCCCGGGTCACGATATTGTTGATCACTACACCTATGTATTTTTGGGTGATGGTTGTTTGATGGAAGGTATTAGCCATGAAGTGTGTTCATTGGCTGGCACACTCAAACTCAATAAATTGATTGCGCTATGGGATGACAACGGCATCTCCATTGATGGCAAGGTGGTTTCTTGGTTTAACGAAGATACGCCAAAGCGTTTTGAAGCATACGGTTGGAATGTGATTCGTGATGTTGATGGTCATGATGCAGAGGCTGTATCTACCGCAATCGCTAAAGCGAAGAAGAGTGACAAACCAACCTTGATCTGTTGCAAGACAGCGATTGGTCAAGGCTCGCCGAATATGGCTGGCAGTGATAAGGTGCATGGCTCCCCATTAGGCTCAGCTGAAATAGCAGCAACTCGTGTTGCCTTGAACTGGCCGTATGCTCCGTTCGAAATTCCGAATGATATTTATGAAGCATGGGATTTCAAGAGACGCGGTCAAGCTGCTGAGCATGAATGGAATAAAGAATTCCAGGCATACAAAAATAAATACCCAGAACTGGCTTCTGAATTACAGCGTCGTATGCAAGGCGACTTATCTCAAGACTTCTCTAAAACTTTGGATGCTTACTTAAAAACTTGTGAAACCAAAGCGGAAACTATTGCTACTCGCAAAGCAAGTCAAAATGCCATCGAAGCATTAGCACCAGCCTTGCCAGAATTCATGGGTGGCTCTGCTGACTTAACGGGTTCTAACTTAACTAACTGGTCTTCATGTAAAGCTGTACGTGGTGACCATTGGGGTAACCACATCAATTACGGTGTTCGTGAATTTGGTATGAGCGCCATCATGAACGGTATCGCTTTGCATGGCGGCTACATTCCATTTGGCGGCACCTTCTTAACTTTCTCTGATTACAGCCGCAACGCCTTACGTATGGCTGCGCTGATGAAGTTGCGCAGCATCTTTGTATTCACACACGACTCTATTGGCCTGGGCGAAGATGGGCCAACACACCAGTCTGTTGAGCACGTAGCGAGCTTACGTTTGATTCCGAATTTGATGGTTTGGCGTCCATGTGACACCACTGAGAGTGCAGTTGCCTGGGGTGCTGCGATTGAGCGTAAGCATGGCCCAAGCGCCTTGATCTTCAGTCGTCAAAATTGCCCATTTGTGTCGCGCAATAGCCAGCAAGTAAAAGATATTGCCCGCGGTGGATATGTTTTACGTGATCCGAAGAAATCCAAAATTGATGCAGTAATTATTGCTACGGGATCTGAAATTGCTTTGGCATTACAAACTGCAGAGCGTTTAGAAGGTGAAGGTTTTGGCATTCGTGTGGTGTCAATTCCATCAACGACAGTATTTGATCAACAAGATGCTGCTTACAAAGCAAAAGTTTTGCCGGCTAATATTCCGCGCATTGCTGTTGAAGCTGGAGTGAGTGATTTCTGGTGGAAGTATGGTTGTGCAGCAGTGCACGGTGTTGATACTTTTGGTGAGTCAGCTCTCGCACCAGTGCTCTATGAATATTTTGGTTTAACAGTCGATCAGATTGCTAAAACT
>NZ_NCFJ01000306.1:0-3109 GCF_002281105.1 Polynucleobacter sp. 35-46-11 | reverse complement strand
ATAAAAATCTGGCATTAGTCGCTAACCAGTGGGGTGTTTGGATATATGCCCTGCTATTCGCCATCATTTTTGTTGAAACTGGTTTAGTAGTGATGCCCTTTTTGCCCGGTGATTCTCTGCTATTTGTTGCAGGCGCTATTGCAGCAGTAGGGGGCTTAGATTTATTTGCTTTGATGGCCCTACTCACTGCAGCTGCAGTAACGGGTGATGCTCTGAATTACTCCATCGGTAGAAAGATTGGTAACCGGGTTTTTTCTTGGGAAAACTCACGTTGGTTTAATCGGAATGCGTTTGATAAGGCACATGCTTTTTATGAAAAATATGGCCCAATCACTATTGTTCTGGGGCGTTTTATGCCATTTATTCGTACTTTCGCCCCCTTTGTGGCTGGGGTGGCGCATATGCGCTATTCCGTCTTTGTTTTCTACAACGTGATTGGCGGCATTGTTTGGGTTTGCAGTCTGACCAGCCTTGGTTTTTTCATTGGCGATCACCCCTGGGTAAAAAGCAATTTCTCTCTAGTGGCGCTGGCAATGATTGTCATTCCGGGCTTACCAGCTCTTTGGATTTTCATGAAAGAGGTCTTTAAAAAGCTTTCTCACCGCACTAAATAAATTGATCGACTTAGTCAAATAAGCTAAAATCTCAGCTTCGGCGAATTAGCTCAGCTGGTTAGAGCGACGGAATCATAATCCGCAGGTCCGGGGTTCAAATCCCTGATTCGCCACCATATCTTCAGGCCATTGCCCAGCGGCAGTGGCCTTTTTCTTAGGTGTGACTGCTTGGGCGTAAGCGATGGCTAAATTTTGGAACTTTGTGCTTTTCCAGCTCGGTTGGTTTGCCTGCATTATTGGCGCCGCCAATCATCAGGTGTTTTGGCCTGTTGTCATTACCTTACTCTATCTGACCATCCATATTGCACGCTCCAATCAACCATCGTTGGAGATGAATCTATTATTAAAGGCGGCCTTATACGGAGTAAGTGCTGACTCACTTGTATCTTTATCAGGATTTTTAATCTTTGAGGATGCTTGGCCAAGCAGCTATTTGTCACCCGTTTGGTTGTGGGTACTCTGGGCTTTGGTTGCCAGCACAATCAACGGGTCACTATCCTGGCTGCGTGGAAGACCCATTCTGGCAGCAGTATTAGGTGCAATTGCAGGCCCAATGTCTTATGAGGCAGGCATCCAAATGGGTGCTGGAGCATGGGGGCCACAAGGACAGGTAGGCGGCCTCATATTTTTAGCAATTATTTGGGGCGCTGCAATGCCACTTTTCCTATATTGGGATCGCGTAAGAGTGACCCTAGATAAAAATCAGACATAGAGTCAAAAAAGTTTCTTGCAAATACTACTGTTTTTATATACAGTGACTTCTAAGTTGTTAAAAAGTACAGAAACTTCGGGAAAAAGCCCAATACATAGCGAAAAGGAATTAAAAAATGGCCTTGGATGATAAGAAGAAATCAGCCTCATCAGAGTTTGACGGCATGAGTGGAGACAAGCAAAAGGCATTAACAGCAGCTTTGGCGCAAATTGAAAAGCAATTTGGCAAAGGCTCAATCATGAGATTGGGTGATGCGGAGATTCATCAAGATATTCAGGTAGTGTCTAGTGGTTCATTGGGTTTAGATATAGCCCTTGGCGTTGGTGGTTTGGCACGTGGGCGCGTGATTGAGATTTACGGCCCAGAATCATCAGGTAAGACAACATTAACTTTGCATGCGATTGCAGAGATGCAAAAGATTGGTGGAACTTGCGCCTTTATTGATGCCGAGCACGCCTTAGATGTTCAGTACGCCTCACGCTTAGGTGTAGACGTTAATAATTTATTGATCTCTCAGCCTGATACTGGTGAGCAGGCATTGGAAATTGCAGATGCATTGGTGCGTTCAGGCTCAATCGATTTAATCGTGATCGACTCAGTAGCAGCCTTGGTGCCAAGAGCAGAAATTGAAGGCGACATGGGCGATTCATTGCCAGGTCTGCAGGCGCGCTTGATGAGTCAGGCATTACGTAAATTAACTGGCGCAATTAAGCGTACGAACACTACAGTCATTTTCATTAACCAAATTCGAATGAAGATTGGTGTGATGTTTGGCTCCCCTGAAACCACTACTGGTGGTAATGCGCTGAAGTTTTATGCTTCTATGCGTCTAGATATTCGTCGCATCGGCAGTATTAAGAAGGGCGACGAAGTGGTCGGCAACGAGACTCGCGTGAAGGTAGTGAAGAATAAGGTCTCACCTCCATTCCGCGAAGCCATCTTTGACATCATGTACGGCGCCGGCATTTCTAGAGAAGGTGAAATTATTGATATGGGTGTTGAAGCCGATATCGTAGAAAAATCAGGCTCTTGGTATAGCTATAACGGTGATCGCATTGGTCAAGGAAAAGATAATGTGCGCGAGTTCTTAAAAGAGAACCCAGCCATTGCACAAGATATTGAATCGAAGATTCGTGCGAAATTGGGTGTCAAAGCTGGCACAGCAGTAGTGAGCGATGTTTTGAGTGAAGAAGAGGAAGCGTAATTCTTCAATGTCAGAATTAGGTAGCACTGTTAAGAAAAGTAAAAAACAAAGCCCGAGTCTCAAAGCTCGGGCTTTGCGCCTTTTGTCTATGAGAGAGTACAGTCGCAAAGGGCTGGCCGCAAAGCTCGAAGAGTCTGCCGCAAGGATGTTGAAGTTCCAGACTCCCGCAGAGGATTCTGAGGTGCTTGAGTCAGTCATTCCGTTGACCACACAAATTGAAGCCGTTTTAGATGATTTTGAGGCTCGCGGTTGGTTGTCTGACCAGCGCTTTGCAGAGGCTCTGGTCCGACGCCGTAGCGAGCGCTTTGGAACACGAAAAATACAGGACGAACTTGCTCAGGCCGGGGTGGATAGTGCAAAGACCATCGATCTCCTCAGGAATCTCAAGGAAACCGAATACCAGCGTGCCCATGACTTGTGGTTGCGCAAGTTTGGTGCATTGGCAATTGAACAAAAAGAGCGGGCGCGCCAATATCGATTTCTGGCCTCCAAGGGCTTCAGTTCTGATGTAGTCTCCAAGGTGGTCGCAGGACGCCCTGACTAGGGCAATTACGGAGCCAAAAACCCCAAGTTGATGCA
>NZ_NCFJ01000305.1:0-3118 GCF_002281105.1 Polynucleobacter sp. 35-46-11 | reverse complement strand
AGGTGGTTCAGTACACATGGAACCGCATCAACAATGCTAAGGCATATAACGTATGTAGCAATATGCCCCGTTTTGGGCACTTCAAACTCTTAAATGAGAAGCAAATGCAGGATGTCATGGCATTGCTCCTGGATCCAGAGTCGCCTGTTAACAAGTAATAAAAATAAACAGGCCGAAAGGCCTGTTTTCTTTAGGAAAACACAATGTCTTTAAATCGACGCGAATTTCTGCAAGCATTAGCAATTGCCTCTGCGGGTGGGATGAGCTTGCAATCCAATTTTGCTAGTGCACAGACTACAGCGCAAAAATTCTATGATTTACCAAAGTTTGGTAATGTGCATTTCCTGCATTTTACTGACTGCCATGCGCAACTTTTGCCAATCTATTTCCGCGAGCCTAACGTCAATCTGGGTATTGGCGCTCAAGAAGGTAAAACTCCTCACTTGGTGGGCGAATATTTTTTAAAGGCAAATGGCATTAAGCCGGGTACCAGGGATGCTCACGCCTTTACGTACCTTGATTATGTGGCTGCAGCGCAAAACTATGGCAAAGTTGGCGGCTTCGCTCATATAGCAACCCTAGTCAAGCAAATCAAAGCAAGCCGTCCAGGAGCATTGTTGCTTGATGGCGGCGACACTTGGCAGGGTTCAGGTACATCCTTGTGGACGAACGGTCAGGACATGGTTGATGCTGCGCTGCTATTAGGTGTTGATGTCATGACTCCGCACTGGGAAATGACACTCGGTGAGAAGCGCGTTATGGAGATTGTGAATGGCGATTTCAAGGGAAAGGTTTCTTTTGTAGCGCAAAATATTAAAACCTCAGACTTCGGTGATTCAGTATTTAATCCTTATGTAATGAAGGTACAGAATGGCATTCAAGTAGCCGTTATTGGCCAAGCTTTCCCATATACCCCAATTGCTAATCCACGTTATTTCACACCTGATTGGACGTTTGGTATCCAAGAAGAAAATCTTCAGAAGACTATTAATGAAGTGAAGGCCAAAGGTGCAAAAGTTGTCGTACTACTTTCTCACAACGGCATGGACGTCGATTTAAAAATGGCATCTCGGGTCACAGGTCTAGATGCGATTATGGGTGGTCATACTCATGATGGTGTGCCTATTCCTGTGAAAGTGAAGAATGCGGGCGGCGTAACTTTAGTTACCAATGCGGGTTCTAATACCAAGTTCTTGGGAGTATTGGACTTTGATGTGAAGGGTGGCAAAGCGGTTGATTTCCGTTACAAACTCTTCCCAATCTTCTCTAACATGATTCCAGCTGATCCTGCAATGAATAAGCTAATTCAAAAAGTTAGAGCGCCGTATGAAGCTAAGCTCAATGAAAAATTAGCTACGACAGAAGGTCTCTTGTACCGTCGTGGAAACTTCAATGGCAGTTTCGATCAATTGATCTTGGACGGACTCATGGCGCAGAAGAATGCTGAAATTGCATTCTCACCAGGCTTCCGCTGGGGTACCAGCCTTCTACCAGGTCAGCCGATCACACGTGAAAATTTACTTGATCAAACAGCAATTACCTATCCATATACGACAGTAACAAATATGAGTGGCGAGACTATCAAGACAATCCTTGAAGACGTTGCGGATAATCTCTTTAATCCTGATCCATACTATCAACAAGGTGGGGATATGGTTCGCGTAGGTGGTTTGCAATATACGATTGATCCAGCCGAAACTGCAGGCAAGCGTATTACTGATATGCGCTTAAATGGCAAAGCTATTGAACCAAGTAAGACCTACAAAGTGGCAGGTTGGGCCCCTGTAAGCGAAGAAGCTAAGAATGCTGGTGGAGAGGCTATTTGGGATGTGATTGAGCGCCATCTGCGTGATATCAAGGTGGTCAAAGCAGTTCAGCTAAATGAGCCAATCATCAAGGGCGTTAAAAATAATCCTGGTATGGTTGCCCTTAAATAAACAGAAAGAACCGTTATGAAAAAATATCTAACTTTAGCGGCATCAATTCTTATTGCTTGTTCTGCGTTGGTTTCTCAGCATGTAGTTGCTGCTGGAGCTAGCGTTGTTTATCACATTGATGATGCTCAGGCCCAAGGCATTAAAGGTTTAAGGAATGTACGCAACCATCTGGATGTGGCACCAGACACCACAATTATTGTTGTTACTCATGCAAACGGGGTTGATATCTTGATGGAGGGCGCCAAGGATAAGAAGAACAATATTGAATACGCCCCTCTGATTGGAGCACTCAAGTCACGCGGGGTTCGTTTTGAGGTTTGTGAGATTACTTTAAAAAATAGAAATCTTAAAAAGGATCAATTCATTCTAGATGCTGACTTCACTCCATCGGGTGTAGCAAGGATTGGCGATCTTCAATTTAAAGATCATTTTGCCTACATCAAGCCTTAATTCTTATTTAGTGAATATACTCCTGCGCTGTATTCGTGATCTAAAAATAGCATTATTAATTAATGCTATTTTTTTTAGTCTTTGTTTTGCTCAGAATGTACGGGTAAAAAATGATCCGGCAGGCGTTTTATTAAAGCCCATTCAAGTGGCGCCTCATACTTATTTCGTGCAGGGCAGGGCAGAGTTGGGGAGTAGTCAAAATCAAAACTTTATCTCAAATGCTGGATTCGTTATAACCCCCAAAGGCGTTGTTGTGATTGATGCCTTAGGTTCGCCAGTACTCGCACAAAAGCTGATCAAAGAGATTTCAAAACTAACTAATCAAAAAATTATTGCTGTTGTAGTGACTCATTATCATGCCGACCATGTGTATGGATTGCAGGAATTTAAAAAGATTGGTGCAAAGGTTTATGCGCAAGGAGAGGGTAGAAACTATCTTTCCTCGGAAACGGCAAAACAACGTTTAATTGCTTCGCGGGTTGATTTTGCCCCGTGGGTGAATGATCAAACAAAATTATTGCCAGCAGATACCTGGATTGATAAACAATTAAAGTTAAATATCGGCGGAGTTGAGTTTTTCATTAGTCGAGTAGGCCCAGCACATGCTCCAGAAGATCTATTGGTTTACATTCCGTCAGAGGAAGTCCTTTTTGCTGGAGATTTGGTTTTCCGTGGTCGTATTCCTTTTGTGGGAAATGCTGACAGCAAGGGTTGGCTTAAGGCCTTGGATG
>NZ_NCFJ01000304.1:0-3131 GCF_002281105.1 Polynucleobacter sp. 35-46-11 | reverse complement strand
CGGATTTCTGGGGGATGAGTTGAGCTCGCAAACCCATCCAAACAAGATGCTGTTGGACAAAGCAAGTAGCCAGCTTCAGGACGGCGATATCACAATGGCCCATTTGGGCATTTGGTCGCGCAAGGACCCTTGGGCGCCAGCAGTTTTAGAACAATTGATTATCAATTTGAAGGGTCGCGGCTTCTGCTTTGCTACTCTGCCAAAACAAGATAAATAAGTCACAATTAGAGGTATGGATTCCAATCCTTTCATAGCCACAATTGCCTCAGCTTACGCTAGCCTTCAAGAATTCTTGTTTGCTAATGTTGCTGGCCCAATTCTGTATCAGCTTGACCTCATGTCGATGGCCGAAGATGTTTTTGACGGTATTGATTGGTTTCTGTTTGGATGTATGCAAATATTTCTCATTGTGATTGTGCTGCGCACTTGGGAAAAGTTAGCGCCTGCGGAAACCCAAGAGCATTTTGCACAGTCAAGCAAAGCAGATGTGTTCTATACGCTTTTTCATCGCCTGGGTATTTTTCACGGCCTAATCTTTATTGCTCTCTCCGGATTCTTTTTTGAGATTGATTCAATTCTTCATGACTTTCGTTTTGCAAGAATGAATGTTGAATCTTGGTGGCCTCCAATTACGGCTGTCCCATTAGTCAGTTTTTTTATTTACTTTATCTTGCTAGATTTTGTTGAGTATTTATATCACCGTGCTTCACATACGATTCATTGGTGGTGGCAACTCCATGCCCTACATCACAGTCAAACCGTAATGACTGCTTGGTCGGACGATCGAAATCATATTCTTGATGACATCATGCATGCTGTAGTTTTTGCTTTCTTCGCTTTATTGTTTGGCGTTTCGCCAAGCCAATTTATTTTGCTAGTTGTTTTTAGTCAGCTAATACAGAGCTGGCAACATGCCAATATCTACGTCAACTTGGGACTGTTTAAATATGTATTAGTCTCACCAATGTATCACCGTATGCATCATGCAGTAGGCTATGGTCACGAAGCAAAAGGTAAGCCTGGCGTATTAGGTGGCTGCAACTTTGGTGTACTGTTTCCTTGGTGGGATATGTTATTTAATACTGCTATTTTCCCGAAAGCAGTTTACCCAACTGGAGTGAGGGACTTAGCTGTTTCTCATAATATATTTATTCAACAATGGCAAACCTTGAAGCATGCCCTTGTAGAGTTATTGCCTAAGGCCAAATGAAGTTTTTAACTCGACCAACAATAAGGATATATGGATAGTATCCAGCAATTATTCAAATCTTTTGGCTTGGCAATGGTTGGCACCATGCATCCCAGAATGCTGTGGTTAAGTCTACGACCATTTTTGATTGTCTCGGTGTTATGGGGTTGCTTAATTTGGCTGACTTGGACTCCAGCCCTGGAGATGCTGAGCATTTTTTTAACAACATCTGTCTTTACTAGTTGGATTCAGGACGGACTGATTTGGGCTGGATTTGAAAATGCACGCGCATGGATTGCGCCACTCTTTTTTGTCATGATGCTCATTCCATTAATCTCGATCAGCTTATTGGTATTCATCGCTTTTACTACCGTACCAACAATCGTCAAGGTAGTCACACGTCAGCATGCCTACAAAGATCTTGAACGAAAGAAAGGTGGGGGTTTATTTGGGAGCTTTTTATACACCCTATGGTCTGCTTTGATCTGCCTAGCCTTGGTGATGTTGACTTTACCAGTGTGGTGGATTCCGCCACTCGTCGCAGTCTTGCCGCCTTTGTTATGGGGTTGGTTGACGATGCGACTAATGTCTTACGATGTGTTGGCTCAACATGCCACTTCTGAAGAGCGCGATGCGCTTTTGCATCAACATCGGTGGCCGCTGTTAACCATGGGCATTGTGTCAGGGATGCTCGGTGCTGTCCCCACTTTCTTTTGGGCAACCTCTGCATTAGCTCTCGTCTTGTTTCCTATTGTGAGTTTTGTTGCACTTTGGATTTACTCATTAATCTTCGTGTTTGCTGCGCTGTGGTTTACACACTATTTGCTAGATGCGCTAAAGGAATTACGTAGTAAAGAACTAGATCAATCTTTAAATATAGAAGCGCGTGTAATTGATATGGAGCTCCCGTACCATGGCTGATGCATTAAATACAGTTGACATGAATCTGTCAGGGCCTAAGTCACGTCGCTTCGGTTTAATCGTCATTGGTGATGAAATTTTGTCTGGGCGCCGTCAAGATAAACATATGAGCAAGCTGATTGAGCTCTTATCTGAGCGGGGCTTGAGTTTGTCCTGGGCTAAATATGTAGCGGATGATCCTGAGCAAATTACAGTTACTCTTAAGGATAGTTTTGCCAGTGGCGATGTAGTTTTTAGTACTGGTGGTATTGGTGCTACTCCTGATGACCACACAAGGCAGTGCGCAGCTTTGGCATTGGGGACTAAAACCGAGTTGCATCCGACTGCGCAAGAGTTGATTGCTGGGCGTATTCAGGCTATGGCAGAGGGTGATGCCCTGAAGGCAGACCTAAACACGCCAGAGAATCAACATCGCTTCAAGATGGGTGAATTCCCGCTTGGCAGCGACATTATTCCGAATCCCTATAACCAGATCCCAGGTTTTTCTATTCGAGAGCACTACTTTGTCCCTGGCTTCCCGGTGATGGCTGCCCCTATGATGGCTTGGTGTCTTGATACTTATTATCAAAGCCTCTTTCATCGTGAGAACTGGGCTGAGCAGAGCTTCATCGTTCCCAAGGGCGTAGAGTCAACCCTTACGCCACTAATGGAGCGTATTGAAGCCTCTTTTCCTGGTGTAAAGGTCTTTAGCCTCCCATCGGTTGGTGACCCATCTAAGGGTGGTGTTTACTCTGAACGCCATATCGAATTGGGGATCAAGGGTAATGCAAATCTGCTAGAAAACGCTTGGATTGCTTTGCGATCCGGTACCGAAGCTTTGGGTTATGCAATCCATGATATTTCTAAAGCGGATTAAGCACTACTTTGGTGCAAATACACTATTTTTTCAGGATTTTGGGGTATTTCAGCACTTAATTAGTGCAATAATGATCGTTCCCATTTGTTTGCTTCAGTAAATTAGATACATCCCAAGGGCATGTTTGATGCCTGGAATGAACAAGGGTGTACACCTTAAGTTTGT